>RDSB01000003.1 GCA_004923195.1 Marinifilum sp. JC120
CAGCCGCCGCTGTCAATCATTAATTTCAATGTTCTCGCAAAATATTTTTTCAATGATCTCAGTGCTTTGCTTTCGCTCAGCGCGGATTGGGAATCTATGTAAACCCGTTCCGTTTGTCAACCGTTTAATGACCGGTCAGTCAAAAAAATTCTCAGCTGTGCTGCACCCGTTCAGGGCCGTCATCAGCCGAGGAAGAGGTTCTATGTAAAACAGAGATTGGGGTCAAGGGGTTTTTGAATTATTTGTGGTATATTTGAGAGTTAATTTACACTCATATGAAGTAAATGGCTTAGTGGTGCGGGTTAAGAGGGATTCACAGATTTTACATATAAAAAGGGCAGAAGATGAACTTCTGCCCTGACACTAGTATTTACACTGACTCACTACTTCTTATCATTAGTAAGCATGTCCAAAACTTCGAGAGCCTGAGCCGGATTAACACTCACTCCAGCCTTAACTTTCGTCTCAGAAGACTTCTGTGTATATGTATTTCCGTCCCACCCTTCGCTGGATGAGCCGCCTTTTGCTGTAACACCACCATGAATGGTTGGAGCTGCCATAGCCCCGGCCTTAACAGCATCCTTTACAAATGTATCGCTATTCATTGTTGCGGGCTGAGAGGTTTCCACTCCACTACCATCGTCAGTAATCATAGAAGTGGAAGCACCATTACCGAGTATGGTCCATTTCCCCTGTCCTACCCTGCTAGCCTTGGCATCATAATTTGCAGTCTGACCATGAGCAGTCATCTTCAATATAAAAAAACGGGTGGGAGCATCATAACCAGGTAATGCGGCCCCTGCTTTTACATTATACTTGATACCGGTCTGAGAATTGGTCCAGTTAAAATCTGTCCCAGACTTCATGGTCTCCAGTATATAACTGATCTGAGCACGATCTGTGGTGGTTAGACTTTGCATATCCGGGGCAGTTGATCCGGTCATATCATACTGAGCTTGAGCAGTAAGAGGAACAAGACGAACTGATACCGCAGACGGAGCCAATACGTAGGCATCACCAGTCTGCTCCTGTGAATCAATGGAGTTCACACCTTGCATCATACCCCAAGCTGTTTTATCACCACCGCTACCCACAGCATAAGAAGACGACTGCATGCCCTGAGACACAGCTTTCATCATTACTTTTTCCTGCTGATAGACACGTTTGATTATTACATCTTGCTGGCGGTACTGATCTTTCTTTACGGTTAGTATATGATCGGCATTGCGCGGCAGATCAACTGTGCACGGAGAAGTGCAGGCAACCTTACCATCTGCATAAACAGTCGCGCCCATGGGATTAGTTGAGACAGGTATGGACTGAGTCTTAACAACCGGAGCACACCCGGCAGCCAAAGTAAGACCACAAAATATCGCGAGTAACCTTTTCTTCATTGTATCCTCCCTTTTGATGCCTACTCTATACATAATATATAGGAATAAAAAAAGGCGCGGTTTTCCGCGCCTTTTTGATAGAGCTATTCAGCTTTCTTAACCTTATTCCCGTCACCTAGCAGGACAACCCGCGGCTTATGAAGAGCGAGTTCGTCTTCATCCAGCCACGTGTAGGAACATATAATAATTTTCTGCCCGGCTTCGCCTTTGTGCGCAGCTGCGCCGTTCAGACAAAACTCACCCGGACCGCCTTCAATGGCGTAGGTAGTGAGTCTTTCTCCATTATTGACGTTTAAAACATCAACACGCTCATAGGGAAGAATCCCCACTTTTTCCAGCAGATCAACATCAATTGAAATGGAACCTTCATAATCGACATTGGCGTCGGTGATGGTCGCTCTGTGGATCTTAGACTTCAAAAGGCAACGACTGCCCATAATTTCCTCCTTCAGGGGTATTTAATTTACCTGAACGGATAAGCGGATACCATGAGGCCAACAGATTATCAATATAAGAAATGAAGCCTTTATTTATCTAAGAATATGCCAACTCAGCTATTAGAATAATCAACCGCCACCAACTGCGGGAAATAATCCAACCCTATCTCCATCACTAAGAACGGCATCAAATTTAGATGAAACGCCATTTATGAAAATAATCTTAACCTCATCAACCGGGATGCCTACTCTATTCAGAACATCAGTAACGGTTTCACCTTCAGAAATAGGAAAGGCCTCAGAATCTGAGGGACTTTTAACAGCAAAGGTTGCATAGCAGAGCAAAGTAATTTTCATAAGACCTCATTTGAATATATTGATAAACCACAATCAGCCTGTCACTGACGGATACTGAGTCTTGAATGTAAAAAAAATCATATAGTAAATCAACAGCCGAGCCTGTAAAAAAAAGGTCCGGCAGAGCAAACCCTGCCGGACCCAAAGAAGCGATGTAAACTTAACTTATGCGGAGAAAGCTTTCTCGAAGTTAGGTACAACCTGCTTTTTGCGGGACATTACGCCTTCGAGGTATACTTTGGTACCTTCGGGAGCAACGCCGAATGCTTTTTCAACAACGGAAGCGTCGTCAGAAACGATGAGCATTTCAGAGCCTTCTTTCATGATGTCGGTCAGCAGCAGGAAACAGCTGTGACGGCCGTCAGCTTTAACTTTTTCAAGTTCAGCGTAGAGATCAGCTTTGATGTTGTCGAAAACAGACAGGTCAACAACTTCGAGCTGGCCGATGCCAACTTTTTTGCCGGACATGTTGAAATCTTTGTAGTCACGGAAGATAAGTTCGTTCATGGAAGCACCGGCAACTGCGGACTTAACATTGAACATTTCCATTCCGAGAGCCATAACGTCTTCAACACCAGCAATCTTAGCCAGTTCTGCAACAGCTTCTTTGTCAGCTTCGGTGCAGGTTACGGACTTGAACATAACGGTGTCAGACAGGATTGCACAGAGAAGTACGCCAGCAATGTTCTTGGGGATTTCTACATTGTAGAACTTGTACATTGCGTTGATAACGGTACCGGTGCAGCCTACAGGCCATACCCACATTTCGAGAGGGTTGGGGGTAGTTACGTCACCAAGTTTGTGGTGGTCAACTACTGCAACAACTTCACCCTTATCAAGGTTGTCCATGGACTGAGCAATGTCAGAGTGGTCAACGAGAATAACTTTCTGATCGGTAGCATCAGTCATGATTTCGGGAGCAGCGCAACCGAATTTTTCGAGAACAAAAGCGGTTTCAGGAGCGAGTTCGCCCTGTGAAACAGCCTTGGTTTCTTCTTTTGCTTTGGACCAGAGGTCAGCAATTGCGATTGCGGATGCAATGGTATCGGTATCGGGGTTTTTGTGTCCTACTGCGATAATAGCCATAATAAATTTCCTCCTAAGAAATGTGGTAGCTAATTGAGCTTGTGTCTTCTATCACAATCTTCTTTTTCTGCCAAGTCTAGATGATCCCGGCAAGGATAATAAAGCCGAACATAACCACTCCGAAGACAAAAGTGGCGTAAGCTTTACGCAATCTCAGGGCCAAAAGACCTCCGAGGCTGGCTGCAATCCATAAAAAAGACCATTTCATATCCACAGCGGCGACCAATGGCCCCCATTTGTGAAAAAATATACAAAGGATATAATGAAGGATGATGGTGCTTGTCCAGAAAAAAAGCCAAGAAGTAGCAAAAGTTCTTAAAATAGACTGAAAAACCAGTTTCTGCGGGAGTTGATCACCGGCCTTTCCCTTACGTGCCCAGCCGATAAGCTTATTATGCCCACGATTATGCCATTGCCTGAGTGAAGAATCCACCCAGGACCCGATACGGGCAAGAGGAAGGCAAGCCAGTAGGATGACCATAACCTGCCGGGCTTCGGTAAAGGCAAAAGAAGTGGTCAGGGCCAGCGCGGCAAACGTGGGAGCCAAAATATGCGGTGGAATATATGTCCCGGCGGGGATGTTATCCAGCCAGAAAAGTTCGAAGAATACGGCAATCTTAAGACTTGTAGCCACATCTCCGGTAACGGCACCCCATAGGGCACCGACCACAAGGGGACGCTCAAGAAAACCGGGATTTATTGTAAAGCGGAAGAGCGAAAAAATCGCAAAAAAAAACCAATCGCCGCAACCCATACGGGAAACGATAACGCCAATCCTTGAAACAGACTCATGAAAACCTCACCTGAACAGGATCATTGGGAACGCAGCGGAAATCGAGTTCAATGCCCTGCCCCTTAAAATAATGAAGACAGGATTCATCATCTGAACTCAGAGCCACACTGGGAGAAATTTGTTTTTTGCCAGGACCGTAATGGATATTGCCAATATTTACAGTATTGAACTCGAATCCGGAATCAAGTGCACGGCGCACATCTGCACAGGAAGAAAAAAGAATGATCGTACTGACATTTACATCAGCGACAGCAGAAATTCTATCGCTCAAATCATCAACAGAACAGAAAGAACACTTTACTGATTGTGGAATAGCCAGCGACATAATCTGCTGCTGCAAATCATCCCCGGCAACGGCGTCGTTCACCACAATAATATGCTTTGCGTGAGTATACGGAAGCCATGTTTCAATAATCTGCCCATGGACAAGACGGTTATCAATTCTCACCCACATCATGGCCTACCCTTTTGAAGTGCGTTTTCGCAGCATTTCGCCAGCAATCACAATCCCTTTGGCTGCGGCTTTGCTGACCTCTTCGGCCATCTTCTGCAAGGATTCATTGCGCATCTGAAACGCCTTGAGAAGCATAGGCAGGCTGACCCCGGTAACAACCTCTATATCATCCCCCTGCAACAAAGACAGACTAAGATTGGTAGGGGTTCCACCGAACATATCGGTAAGAATGAGAACACCATTCCCATTATTCACTTCGGCAATATTGTTTTTCAGAGATTCAACAGCCGCGTCAATACCCTGCGAGACATCAACGCTAAGGGAAAGAACTCCCTCCTGAGGTCCGACTATCAATTCACCCGCTTCAATAAGCGCTTGTCCGAAGTTACCATGGGTAACAAGAACAATTCCGTTTTTGCTAGATTCTGTGCCCATCAAAATTCCCGATATATTCAACTATAAAAACTATTTTAAATGAATGTGCTTGTGCTCAAGTGAAACAGAATAACCATTATCCTTGAGAGTTGCAAATACCCTTTCAGCAGTGGCCACGGAACGATGGCGGCCACCTGTGCAGCCCAAGGCAATGGTCAGCCTGTATCTTCCTTCCGCCTCGTAAAGAGGAAGCACATATTGAATGAAATCGAGATATTTCTCAATAAAAATTGAACCGGGTTCCGCACCTAAAACGTAATCGGAAATAGCTTGATCCTGACCGGAGAGCGGACGGAGCTCTTCTTCAAAATACGGGTTAGGCAAAAAGCGCAGATCCATGACCATATCCGCAGCAGTGGGCACATCATGTTTGAAGCCGAAAGACATGACGTGAACACGCAGTCCGCGGGTCTTTTCGCTCAATTCAGCCCATTTCTCCTGAATCCTGCGACGGAGATCATGTATGGAATATGTGGTAGTATCAATGACCAAATCCGCCTGATTACGAACTTCGCCAAGCGCTTCCTTTTCCTTTTCAAGAGCCTGCTCCAATCCGATATCCCTCGACTCCAGAGGATGCAAGCGACGTGTTGTAGCGTACCTGCGGACCAATTCCGGCAAACGGGCTTCAAGATAAAGAATACTCGGACGGTATCCTTTGGAAATAAGCTCTTCGCGGGTGGCTTCCCAGTCAACGCTAAATTCCAACTGACGCAGGTCCATACCCAGCACCAGTCCCCGATAAGCGTTGTCACGAGTATTGAACAATTCAACCAGACGTGGAAGCATACCTGCGGGCAGTCCGTCGACACAGAAAAAACGCAGATCCTCGAAGACTTTCAGCACAGTAGATTTACCGGCACCCGAAAGCCCGGTTACAACAATCACAGGAAAGGAATCCACATCAACCACCCCAGTATCCTCCTTGCACAATAGCCCACAAACAAAATTAGCAATGACCTGAGTTCATTGCTAATCTGATTTTCATTGATTCCGTAAGGTTCCGGATCTAGTCGAGACCGAGAAGCTTAAGCAACTCTGTCTTATCGCCGGTATCTATGAATGCCTGTCGGAACGCTTCATCTTTAAGCTGACGAGAAATCTGCGCCAGCACCTTCAAATGGGCACCGGCCCCCTGCTCGGGGGCCAGTACCATAAAGAATATCTTACATGGCTGCATGTCCAGAGATTCAAAGTCGACACCCTCACTGGAGCGGCCGACAATAACAACAATCTCTTCAAGACATTCCAGTTTACCGTGGGGGATGGCTATGCCATCCCCTATTCCGGTTGTTCCAAGTTTTTCACGATCATTAAGGACCTTAAGGGCATTGTCCACATCCACTTCCAGACCTGCGGCCTTGAGGGTGGAAACCATTTCCTTCAGAACTTCACTCTTATTAGAGGCCTGTAGTTCATGAAGAACAAGGTCCTTCGCCAGATTATCAGTTATATTCATCAGTTAGTATCCCGGGTCAATTAAACCGAAATCGCCATTATTGCGGCGGTAGATTACATTTATAGCTTCGTTATCCGCATTGCGGAATACGAGGAATTCATGGTCAAGAGTCTGAAGCTGCTCTGCTGCTTCATCAATACTCATAGGCTTGGGAACAAAAGAGTCGGACTCCACAATCACAGGTTCCCTATACTCTTCCTCTCCATAACTGAGAATGTCCATACGGGCAGGAGCTGCCTCCTTACGCCTGTGACTTCTCATCTTTTCATTTGCACGTCGAAGCTGGGCTTCGAGCTTATCCAAGACCATATCCACGGTGGAATACATATCCTCGGACACTTCGTAAGCTGAAACATGTAAATGGTCGGAGGTGAAAACGACTTCAGCAACATGCCTGAACTTATCCACTGACAGATTCACCTGCATATCAGTGTTTTCAGGATTGCTAACGTACTTTACCAACTTGGAGAAACGGCTGTTTGCATATTCCTTAAGATGTTCGGATGCGTCGAAATTCTTAAAAGTAAATGCTACGTTCATAAAGAGCCTCCTTAGTAAAGGGTGAATATGCTTTGATTTCTCCGGACTACACTAGAAAACCTTCTTCCTTTTGGATGAGGAGAGTATCCCCATTGCAGTCCTATACTTAGCGACGGTCCTTCTAGCGATATTGACTTCCAGCTTCTCTTTGAGAATCTCGGCGATCTTCTCGTCGCTGAGGGGTTTCTTTCCATCTTCTTCGCCGATCAACTTCTTGATCGTAGCCTTGACGGACTCGGAACCGACCTGAGATCCGTCATCCAGACCGAGAGCGCTATTAAAGAAAAATTTAAGTTCATAAATTCCATGGGGAGTCGAAACATATTTATTCGTTGTAATTCGACTCACTGTGGATTCATGCATCTCGATGTCTTCCGCAACCTCCTTGAGGATAAGCGGTTTAAGCTTGGTGACACCGTGAGCAAAAAAACCGCGCTGAAACCTAACTATAGACTCGAGAACTTTGTATAAGGTGCGCTGCCGCTGATACAGACTCTTCATCAGCCATTGCGCAGACCGCATCTTATCCTGAAAATATTCCTTATCCTCTCCCTTTGTTGATGCCAGCGTCTCCACGTAAAATGCATTCATCTGCAACTTTGGAAGACCGTCTTCGTTCAGAACAATGACAAAATCACCATCATATTCATAAACATAAGCATCGGGACTGACATAGAAAGAGTCTCCGCTTGAAAAACTTGCTCCGGGCAGGGGATCAAGTGTCTGCATCAAGTCTAGGTAACTCTTTAAATCCTCCATGCTGAGCTTGAACTTCCGAGCCAGCGGCTTGTAGCGCTTCTTTTCAAGATCATCCAGATGATCCCGGACCAGCGAGACCAAGATCGGATCATCATCAAGCTTCAAGGCTTCCATCTGGATAAGCAGACATTCCTGCGGAGTCCTTGCCGCCACGCCTACCGGATCAAAACGCTGAATACGGTACAATACCTTTTCTACGTCTTCGATTTCAGCATAGCATGTTTCACATACATCTTCCAAGTCTATCCGTAAAAAACCTCCCGAACTTAAATTGCCCATAAGGCATTCGCCGATGACCTTTTCTTTCTCGGTAAAATCGGAGAGGCTCATCTGCCAATGCAGATGTCCTTCAAGGGAGGCGGACTTGGTTAAACGCGCTTCAAATGAAGTTCCTTCTTCATAAGATTCAGACTCGCGGGAAGCGGACTGCTTTGATGTACTGGAGAATTCGCCGAGATAGTTTTCCCATTCGGCTTCCTTAGAAATTTGTGCTTCTTCGGCTGTAGCGGTGCCTGCGTCAGCATCAGCGGCGTCAGTACGCTCCTGCGCTTCAGCTTCTTCAAGGATAGGATTCTCCATGAGTTCCTGATGGACACTATCCAACAGCTCCAATCGGGAAAGCTGCAACAACTTAATCGCCTGCTGCAACTGGGGAGTCATGACCAGCTGTTGAGTAAGCTTTAATTGTTGTCTAAGTTCCAATCCCATATATTCAGGCCACCTTGTAATATATTCTCGAATTCAATTTATTTCAGCTAGTTGCACACTAAAGCAAGAAAAAGTCTTTTTATTCTGCCTCAGCCTTGACTTTACTATGCCACATCCAAATGCAAGATGCAACTAAGACCTCTGAATTATCTGAATTTTATGGATTTTTTACATACAGAATTTGTATATGAAAAAAGTGTACCAATGTTCGGGCGGACTGTAAATCAACAAAGGTAAAATTCATCAAACTTTGTACCAAAAAAACGAGCCGAGACCCAAACGGGACCCGGCTCGCACAAATGAATTCGATACACAAATCTAGAGACTGAAACTATCACCCAAGTACAGCCTGCGCGCCTTGGTGTTTTTCACAATACTTTCAGGAGAACCATTCAGGATAACCCTACCCTCATAAACCAGATAAGCCCGGTCACAGATGGAAAGGGTTTCACGCACGTTGTGGTCGGAAATAAGAATTCCCAATCCCATATCTTTAAGCGAGGAAATGATGTCCTGAATATCAATAACCGCGATGGGATCAATCCCGGCAAAGGGTTCATCAAGCAAAATGAACTTCGGATCATTGATCATGGCCCTTGCAATTTCAAGACGACGGCGTTCACCACCGGAGAGATACATGGCCTTCTGATCTGCCAAACGGAGGATGCCCAGCTGATCAAGCAATTCATCCGCCCTTTTGGGGACGGCTTTGCCGGAAAGACCAGTATGCTCAATAATAATTTCAAGATTCTTACGCACGGAAAGTTTCTTGAAAATGGAACTTTCTTGCGGAAGATAACTAAGCCCAAGACGTGCCCGCTCATGCAAAGGAAGCCGGGTTATTAATTGCTTATTGAAATAAACATCACCGAACGTGGGTTTAACCACACCCACAAGCATGTAAAACGTTGTGGTTTTACCGGCTCCGTTAGGACCAAGCAGTCCCACAACCTCGCCCTCACGCACAGTCAGCCCGATTCCGCGGACAACCTCTTTAGGTCCATAGTTTTTGACCAGTTTCTTGGCGATAATCGAAGACATACTTTTCCTGTAATTAAATTTTGATGCGCTTCGCGCTTTTGACGATTATGTTTCGCCTCCGGCGGCCAAAGGAGCTAAGCCCCTTTGGAATCCCTATTAGTTACAACAGGAAATATCTAAACCAGCACTTTAATCAAATTCCCCTGCAATCTAAGGCGACACATTCTTGGGAGTATAGAAAATGGCCTCAATAGGCTTGTTGCCGCCCACAACTTCGGCGCGGTTGTCTTTCAGATAAAATTTGATCTCATCACCCTGAATAAGATTGGGACCGTCCTGCAACTCAGCATTCCCGTTCATATAAATAATGGAATCGCCCACCACGTAGGTCAGCTTGTCACACTTCCCTTTGCGCTTCTTCATGGACACCTTGACATTACCGCCGGCTACGATCTTTTTAATCTTATCCTGAGTGTCGGTAAGGGAATCCCCCTCCGGCCTCAAATGAGCCGTCAGAGTTTCAGAAGTAAGAGTTACGTCCAAACGTACAACCTTAACATTGCCGGAAAAAGTAATCCGGTTACGATTCTCGCTGAAGGTCATCTTAGTGGAAGTGATCTTGATAGGTACTTCATCCGGTCCACCAGGAACACGTTTCTTGCGCGGCTTTTCCTTTTTCACAACTGGAGCTTCGGCCTTGATATAAGTACCGAAAACATAGCCGACCCGTTTCAATTCATTATCTTTTCCGGGCTTGAAAACAGGATACCATTTCCCTTCTTCCTGCCCGACGCTAACGCCCTCACCAAGTTCAAGCTTGTCCACTATTAAAGACTTGGCGTTTGGTTCAGAACGAACATTGAGAACCGCAGTGGCGTACATTATTTTAGTCTGAACCGGAGCCAGCAGCATCTCGTCCATGGCTTCTTCCATGGCAGCCAACTCACCGCTCCTTTTAATTTCCTGCTTTGCCTTTTTTGTCTTTTCAGCCTTGATCTCAGCCTTACGGGCATCTATCCCGGCCATCTGAGCTTTTTCCAGACTCTTGGGATAAGGAGCGAGAAACGGCCCCCAAGCATAACCCCAAACCGGAGTTTCCTTTTTGACCATGGCATCAATGCGGTAAAGGGCATACATGCCACCCTTATCTGTACCAACCTGTGCACGGTGTCCGGGGCTAAGCACCCCCACAGCCTTTGAAGTGGCCACAGGCTTTTCAATTACATTAATTCTGCGCACAGCATAGCGGATACGTGCGTCATCATTAACAATATCAATATCGCTCTGTTTTACATATCCAAGAGCATCAGCTTCGGAACCTACTTTTGCCTCAGCCTTAAAAATTGCATACCAGCCGTCTTTGAGAAAACCGACCTTAATCTTGTCACCTGATTTCAGCATGCCCCCGGTTGAAGACTTCACGGTCCGTTCCAGATGGTATTTGAGATCCTTGCCCACATAACGAATATCACCCCAGTCCACCAAAGGACTATCAGGAGCAGCAGGAACAACCACCTTGCGGGAGACATAGCCCACAGGAGCCACATCCTTTTCATCAGAGGCAGGATAAACCGGATACCAATTACCCTGAACCTTGCCGACCAGAAAACTTTCCGCCGGAGAAAGAACCCAAACTACAGGCCCTTTCAAATCGGGCTTTGCGCGGACATTGGCAATGGTCCGGGCAATCTTCAGCTCAGACTTTTCGTAGGCATGGGCAGATGTTCCAGCAAAAATAAAAACAAGAATGAACACCGCGCAGACAATGGCGGGAGAAAGCAATGCAGATGCGGACCTACCGCTAAACAATGAACTTTTTTCAGCTATATTAATCAAATGAATGCTCGCTTCTATTGAGGCATTACCACCATGTCCGGTGAAATCAGGGCTTCCAATCCGTCTTCAATCATTATTTCACGAGTGACAAGGTCCACCTTGACCCGTTTGGCAGTAATATAAACAGTAGGACTCTGCACTTTTACATTACCTTCAAGAAAAAGCAGGTTGTCTTTGGGTTTAAAGTCAAGGCGTTCGGCAACAAGACCCATATCACCATAATGACCCTTAACATTATCCCAGAGCTTGAGGCCTTCGCCTTTCTGGCTGACCTCGCCATGCAGGGCGCTGACAAAAACTTCTTTGCGATCCCGGCCAAGATAGTATGTGACCCGAGGTTTGTCGGCTATGACCAACCCTTTTTCCTGATCATAGTCGGCACTTCCGGCCCTCAGAATCCACTCAATATCGCCGCCTGTCCCCTGTATCAGCTCAATTTCCTCAGCGGAAATATCAGACTGATTTTTATTGGAAAGAAGCGGATTTTCCACAACATCACGTGCCATATGCGGAAAGGTTCCATATTTCTTACCCAGCAGAGTTCCAGCGCAGACCCCGAGAGACAGGGATAGAATCAAAGATAAAACCAAGCCGATACGGCCCATCTAGCCTGCCCACTCTTTCCAAATTTCATTCAGCTTGCCCTGAGCGTCAAGGATAAAAGAAATCGCTTCGCGCACGGCACCCTGACCGCCCTCGCGGCTGGATATCCATTTGGATATTCCGAAAATTTCAGGCTGAGCATTTTTCACAGCCATGGGCAATCCCACACGGACCATAACCGGAGCATCGATCCAGTCATCGCCAACGTAAGCGACTTCTTCGTCTTTCAGCCCCTTTTCCTTAAGCAGCCTTTCATAAAAAGGAAGTTTTTCACGCTGTCCGGGGTAATATTCGGTAATTCCAAGCTCAGTAACACGCTTTTCAACCGCACCGTGGTTCAGCCCGGTGATTACCGCCAACTCGATGCCCGCCTTTTGCGCGAATTTAATACCAAGACCGTCCTGAACATTAAAACGCTTCACGACATTGCCTTCATGATCGTAATAAAGACCGCCGTCAGTGAGCACTCCATCCACATCAAGGATAAGCAATTTAATTTTTTCTGCACGCTGTCTAGCAGACATAATCTACACTCCATCCGGCCAGAAGATCCTTGATCAGGTCTTCTGCTCGATCAAGGGGCCAGCTGTTGGGACCGTCACAAAGAGCGCAGTCCGGGTCGGGATGAGTTTCCATAAACACACCGGATGCACCCGCAGCAATGGCTGCACGGGAAAGCACAGGGACGAACTCACGCTGACCGCCGGACTTACCGTCCAAACCGCCGGGAAGCTGCACTGAATGGGTGGCATCAAAAACCACCGGACAGCCCAGTTCTTTCATGATCGCCATGGAACGCATATCCACTACGAGATTGTTGTAACCGAAGGAGGAACCGCGCTCGGTGAGCCAAATACGCTCATTTCCGGCTTCACGCAGCTTGTTCACCACATGACGCATTTCATGGGGCGCAAGAAACTGGCCCTTCTTTACGTTGATGACCCGTCCGGTATTAGCGGCGGCAACTAGAAGGTCAGTCTGACGGCAGAGAAATGCGGGAATCTGGATCACATCGGCCACTTCGCCCACAGGCACGGCCTGATCCGGAGTATGAATGTCGGTGACTACGGGCAGACCGGTTTCGTCTTTCACCCGCTGCAACCATTTAAGCCCTTCCTCCATGCCCGGTCCCCTGAAAGAAGTCATGGAGGTCCGATTAGCTTTGTCGAAAGAGCTTTTGAAAATTACCGTCACATCAAGACGGGAAGCGATGTCTGCCAGCACTTCTGCGGCGCGCAGGGCGACATCTATGGTTTCCAGTGCGCAAGGTCCCGCCAGAACAAACGGCCCCTGCAAACTTTTCTGATATAATTCATCGGGGGTCAAAAAGACTACCCTCCAGATATAAGGTTGCCCGGAAACACCGCATACCAGTGCTTCCGGGCAATCAAAAGTTAATTTTTATTTATTATCGCAGGCAGCCTTGATGAAATCCCTGAACAGCGGATGAGCATTCATGGGAGTAGACTTAAATTCCGGGTGGAACTGGCAGCCAAGGAACCACGGATGATCGGGAACTTCTACGATCTCAACCAGAGCTTCGTCCGGGGAAAGACCACTCAGAACTAGACCAGCTTCAACAAGCTGATCCGCGAATTTTTCTTTGTTGAATTCATAACGGTGACGATGGCGCTCCTGAATTTCAGTTTCGCCGTAAGCATCCATAGCTTTGGTGCCTTCAACAACCTTACATGGATACGCACCAAGACGCATGGTGCCGCCCTTGTCACTTTCTTCGCAACGGCTTTCAGTCTTCTTAGTACGGTAATCGTACCATTCTTTCATCAGGTAGATGACATTGTCAGAACCATTAGGATTGAACTCTTCAGAATTAGCATCCTTAAGCCCCAGAACGTTGCGGGCATATTCAATCACAGCACACTGCATACCGAGGCAGATTCCAAAGAAAGGAACCTTATTTTCACGGGCATACTGGATGGTAGTAATTTTGCCTTCAACACCACGGTTACCGAAACCGCCGGGAACGAGTACACCGTCAATGCCGGCCATCTTTTCCTTGACATTTTCAGAAGTAATCTCTTCAGAATTTATGTAACGCAGGTTAACCCTAACCTCGTTAGCAACACCGCCGTGGATAAGGGCTTCGTGCAATGACTTGTATGCTTCCTTGAGGTCCACATATTTACCGACAATGCCGATTGTGGTTTCACCCTTGGGATGCTCAAGAATATGATTAAGTTTTTTCCATGGCTCAAGATTGCAATTCTTGGCCGGAAGCTTGAGCAGAATGGCGATCTTCTGGTCCAGCCCTTCGTTATAAAAGCTGAGCGGAAGCTGGTAAATAGACTTAACATCAACAGCAGTGAAAACCGCGTCACGGTCAACGTCACAAAAAAGTGCAATCTTGCGTTTGATATCTTCATCCAGATCAACTTCACTACGACAGAGAATAATATCAGGATGAATACCAATTCCACGCAGTTCTTTAACAGAGTGCTGGGTAGGCTTGGTTTTTACTTCGCCCGCTGCGGCAAGATAAGGAACGAGGGTCAGGTGAATATAAAGCACATTCTCGCTGCCCAGTTCGGAGCGCAGCTGACGGATAGCTTCAAGAAAAGGAAGACCTTCAATATCACCAACAGTACCGCCGATCTCGATGAGGGCCACGTCCTCGCCGTTGGGAACATTTTTCACGGCGTTCTTGATCTCATCAGTAATGTGCGGAATAACCTGTACGGTGCCGCCGAGGTAATCGCCACGACGTTCTTTGGTGATTACGTTGTGATAAACACGACCGGAAGTCATGTTGTTTTTCTGGCTAAGCGGAACGCCAAGGTAACGTTCATAGTGACCGAGGTCGAGGTCGGTTTCCGCGCCGTCGTCAGTTACGTAAACTTCCCCGTGCTGAAAGGGGTTCATGGTACCGGGGTCAACATTGATATAAGGATCAAGCTTCTGAATGGTTGCGGTCATCCCTCTGGCTTTAAGAAGTGCCCCGATGGATGCTGCTGCAAGCCCTTTACCAAGTGAGGACAACACGCCCCCGGTGATGAATATAAATTTGGTTTTCATAACGCTCCTGTCCCGTGGCGGACAATTTATTTTAAATATCGCTGTTACATAAAACAAAATGGACAGCGAATAAAGTCAGTAAATAAGAAAAAACACAAAAAGAGACCCAACCCGTTAACAATCCCATATTCAGGCGTATCCCACTTAAAAAAAATGTGTTAGCGGTACGTCCTGAGGAATATAGACTGTTGACGGAAAGCTGACCCGCAATTATGTTCCTCTCTTCAAACACGCATTAGATAGTCTTGGAATATTTCTATTGTCAACATCTGGAGGACAAAAATATATGGCCCGCGTTAAAGTTTTGGTCATCACCGGTTACGGAACCAACTGTGAACACGAGTCTGCTCATGCCGCTAAAAAAGCGGGTGCAGACGAAGTTGACGTCACTTATTTTTCCGATCTCGCCGCAGGTAAAAAAACTCTTGAAGGTTATAATTACCTGATTTTCCCCGGCGGCTTTCTCGATGGCGATGACCTCGGAGCAGCACAGGCTGCCGCGCTCCGCTGGAAACACGCCCACACCACAGACGGAACCCCGCTTGTGGATCAGATCAAAAAATTCTTTGAAGACGGCGGCGTAATCCTCGGAATCTGTAACGGATTCCAGTTGCTGGTCAAACTCGGCCTGCTGCCCGCAGTGGGCGGTGAGTACTTCACCCGTCAGGTTTCGCTCAGCTACAACGATTCGGCAAAATACGAGGATCGCTGGGTACACCTCAAGGCCAACCCCGATTCCCCTTGCGTTTTCACCAAGGATATCGACACCCTGAACGTACCAGTACGTCATGGTGAAGGTAAAATCATCCCCGCCGATGATGCCATGCTGGAAAAAATCGTGGAGAACAACCTTCACGCAGTGCAGTACATTGATCCCGAATCCGGCGATGTAACACAGGAATACCCTGCCAACCCCAACGGTTCTCCGCTTGGTATTGCAGGATTGACCGATCCCACTGGCCGCATTCTCGGGCTCATGCCCCACCCCGAAGCATTCAACCACCCCACCAACCACCCCAAGTGGACTCGTGGCGACATACCTACCCTCGGGCTGGCGTTGCTCGAAGGTGGCGTGAAGTATATTAAATCTTTGTAAGTCACAATCACAACTAGAGGGGAGAGTTTCTAGCTCTCCCCTTTTTTTATCATGACAAATATTATCACCAGAGGCACCCCGCCCGCTCAGCCGCCGCAAGGTCAGACTTGGCGCTCCATGATGGACATTGCTATGCGCGAAGCCTTCAAAGCCCGTCAGCACGATGAAGTGCCCATTGGCGCGGCACTTTTTACGACAGAAGGCGAACTCATCGGAATCGGGAATAACACCCCCCTGACTAAAAACGACCCCACCGGACATGCAGAAGTCAACTGCATTCGCAACGCCTGCGAAAAGCTGAATAATTATCGATTGCCACGAGGAACCATTCTGGTGGTCACGTTAGAGCCCTGCATCATGTGCCTTGGTGCAATTATCCACGCGCGGGTAGGTGGCGTGGTATTCGGTGCAGCAGATCCTAAAGCCGGGGCTGTAGTATCCAATCTGGAAGGAACAGAACTCCCCTTCGCCAACCACAAATTCTGGACTATCGGCGGGGTTTGTGAAGATGAGTGTAAGGAAATTTTACAGAGTTTTTTTCTAAGTAAAAGAAAATGAAGGCTGACTTTATTCATAGCCAGCCTTCATAATCACTTAACTTCTTTTATTTCTTTTTCTTTTTGGTTTTGTTTTTCTTATCTTTTTTCTTATTGCTCTTCCGCTCCTCACGCTCGTTATCCCTTTCTTCCTTCAGCCTATCACGCTCTTCCGCAGCATCTTCTTTGCGCTTTTCTTTTTCTTCCTTTGATTCTTCCTTACGGGTTTCACGATCTTCCTCTCTTTCACTCTTCAAATTCTCCCGTTGATCTTTATCACGCTCGCGTTGAGCTTCCCGCTCTTCTTTTTTACGCTCCCGCTCAGCCTTGGCACTGTCCTGCTCATCTTTTTTGCGTCCCTTACCTTTTCCTTTCGCGGCCAAAGCAACACTACCAATAACCGGCACGCACACCATAACTGAAACAGCAGCAATACTTTTGAAGATACTGCGCCGAGTAAATCTTACCTTCATAATCATTCTCCCTTTGTCTATGTTTCAATCAGTCACAAAACATCTATTATTGAACATACGGCAAGGTAACCTAATCATTTGAGTTGGTATCAAAAAGCCCAATCTGGTTCCCTAAACGAACCTTAATTGCCCCGGATTTGTATTTACCCGGCTCGAAAATCAGAATCACCAGCGATCCGCCATAAAGGAAATGCCCAAGCTCATCGCCACGTTTAATTGCAACAGGGCCTTTGGCCTTGAGAAACTTATCCTCAAATATTACTGAACCAACAGTACTCAGCCCCACCGGCACCACCCCGACCAAACCGTATTTGCCGGTATCGATAATAAAGTAACCGCGCTGGTAGCTTTCAAATGCACCGAAACTGGCTCCGTAATATCCGACATTTCCGGTAGTAGGTACGAACTTCGGGAAATCTTCCATACCCAGCAAAGCACCATCAATGAGCCTAGTCTCAACAACTTTCCCGCCCACTGGCGCGTGATAGTGATGGTAGGTGTTAGGCATCAAAATACACGACATGGCAGTTCCGCCCACGAACCTTTCCCAGTACTTCGACCCGGCAAGCATTTTTTTGATATTCAAAACCTGCATCCCCTTAGTGGGGATTGTGGCGGACTCAGCAATAATCTTCGCCGGGATGGTATTCACAATGGCATCCGTGGGCGCGGAGATCACATAATCCCGCTCCGGCATTGTCTGCGGGCGTACTTTATTTATATCCTTAAATTTCCGTGAGAAAAATTCATTGTAAGATTTGAATCCACCATCAACAGCCTTCGGGTCAGGCAAAACATACTCTTCTTTTTCAATACGAGGATCAGCCAGCCACTGGGCCACATATTTTGTTGACCCCTTACTGTTCAAAAAATCCCCGCGCTCCTTTGCGAAGTTATCAAAAATCATAATACCCGGATGAGTCTGGAATGCGGCTCTTCCGAACGGATTTTTGTAAGCAAAGAGATCCATCTGTTCGATATATAAAAGCCCGTTATCCGAACTCCCCTTGGCTTCAGGCAGAAACGAGCACCAATCAATAAAGAAAGGAACCATATCCGCAAACGATTTACCCTGCCACGGATTCCCCCCGGCGCGATAACCTTTCGGGGCAGGCTGCATGTTCTGAAAAGCTTCATCAATGAGCAGTTTGAAAACCTGATCCCCTTCATAAGATTCCACCAACTCTGAAATTGACTCCTTGCAAGGGCAATCATCCGGAATGTTGTAGTCTGCACCGAAGCTAACATATGGGAAACAAAGAAGAACCAGACAGCTTAAAATCAAAGACACACTTTTTTTGCTCATTACCGCCCCCTCATGCAAATTATAAATTAACCGGGCCATACAGAGAACACACAGAGTACAAACTCAAGCATACTACAAATTGAGCTGCCCTGAAATCATAAAACATCTTTGAGATCGCTCTCCGCATCTATCCAATATTTAATATATATTTTGAATATCCCTAAAGATGCACGCCCATTTCAGCTTGCTAATCCCCACAAGAAAGTATATTAATTTTGCCTTCCAAGGCCGGATCGCCGGAATCGGCCTTGCTTATAAAAGCGGAAAGGTAGCGAAGTCCGGCCGTAACGCGCCCGACTCGAAATCGGGTTATGGGTCAAACCATACGTGGGTTCGAATCCCACCCTTTCCGCCAGCTAATAAATAAAGGGTTCAGGAAATTTTCCTGAACCCTTTTTCATTGCCGCATTTCATCAAATATTTATTTCTAGACAACCTCAAGCATAAATACCGCGAGCTATGCCTTTTTCTTGTTCCACCAGGTCATGGCACATTGCACTTCTCTCCGCATGACCGGAGTTTCCGTAGTCGTATCAAGTAATTCCAATAGTTTTTCGCGGATAATTTCCCGATGCTTTGCGCCTGATGCATACAAGGAATCTTCCCAGCATTGCACGGCATCATCCAAGCATGAATAGCGGGTTACATGCTGCAACGGAAAGATTTTTACGAAAGGATGTATATTCATGGAATTCAGGATATTCAAAAGAATAGTATGATCCGGTCCGGCTGAATATTTTTCCCCGAAAAGTGCGGGCCAAAACTTGTCGTAGCCGAAACACTCCCGCTCTGCGAACCAAAAAATACACACTGTATCCAAGGCCGTTTCATGCATGGCGGCAAGAGCTTCGCTCATGTCTTCCATGATCAGTGAATAGGAAGAAAGCACAAGATCGTGGGGAACAATATCTCCATCCCTCACCGCCTGTTCCCACCCTTTCGGGATGGTGGTTATATTATTCACCCCTTCGCGCAGTGCGAATTGCTCAAGATTTTCAAGCATGGACTGCGCCGGGTCCAAGGCGGTGACACTCCCGGACTGCTTTGCCAGTGGCACGGCCAGGTTTCCAGGCCCACAGCCTATGTCTAGAACTGTTCTCGTACTGTCGAGACCAATATGTTCCATAATGGCCCGAACTCTCCCCAAAGCTCCGTTATCCATGGCACTGAAACGATCCGCACACTTGTTCCAATATGCAGGTCTGCTTGATCTGCGCATGGCTATGGATGAATTCTCATAAAGACGCTTCCATTCTTCGCTCCAGTCTATACCAGCTTCGGTCAGTTCCATTATTTCACCCCTTATTCAGCACTATCAATCTACACAAACCCACCAACTTCGAATACGAATCTTATTTTAGTGCCACTAAATAGATAAAACAAGAAAGTCAATAAAGATGAATCGAAACTGGCACCTTTCAAAACTGAAGCCATTCTTTTGCTATCGAAAAACATGGTCGACTTACTCTTCGCCTTGAGATAAACCGGGCAGCAACAGGAGAGCCAATGCTGATCGAAATTTCAAAAGACCTGACCATTACTGACGCCCCCGAAGAACTCATAGATGAGATCAAGGAAGCCCTGACCTTGATGAACCCAGACTACCTCAACGCCATTAAATACCGGGGTCGAGTCGGGAAACGTATTCCCAAATTTATCAAGATGTGGTCCGGTGACCGCAAGAAAAGACTGCATTGCCCGCGCGGATTCGGCATTGAGCTTCATCAGATCGCCAAGGCCGCTGGCGTGGAACCGACATATGAAGATAAAAGACTGGAACTTGATCCCGTGGATTTTTCATTTAAGGGCGAACTTCGGCCGTACCAACAGGAAGCTCTGGAATCCTTTTCCAATCAGACACAAGGGCTACTGGAAGCGGGCACAGGGGCAGGTAAAACCGTCATGGCTCTGGCCCTGATTGCCCAGCGCAAGCAGCCCTGCCTGATCATCGTGCATACCAAAGAACTTCTGCTGCAATGGATTGATCGCATCAATCAGTTTCTGGGGGTTGAAGCCGGACAGATTGGTGGCGGCAAATTCAAGATCAAACCGCTGACAGTGGCGACCATTCAGACTGCCCGTAACCGTTTGGATGACCTGAAAAAAACATTCGGGCATATCATAGTTGATGAGTGCCATCGCACCCCGGCCAGTACTTTTCAGAAAGTAGTCAAAAATTTCGACGCAAAATACCTGACCGGACTATCCGCAACGCCTTACCGCGCGGACGGTCTGGATAAGATGATCAACATGACCCTCGGCCCTGTGGTTCACCGGGTAAATCCTGACCTGCTGCGCAATACCGGGGCGATTCTCAAACCGGAAATTTTCACCGTGGAAACTGCATTCAAATTTGCCGGCAATGCGTCTGAGGAATATCCGCTCATGATGACTGCCATTGCTGAGGATTATCCGCGCAACAAAATTATTGCTTCCTGTGTAAAAAAAGAACTTAAGCAGAATCCCGGAACCATGCTTATGGTAGCCGACCGCACAGCCCATCTCGACGCGCTCTCTGATCTTTTATTCGATCAAGGCGTGGAAGTGGCAGTGCTGACCGGAAAAACTCCCACAGGCGAACGTGAAGAAATCATATCAGACCTAAACGCTGGCAAAATCAAAGTGCTGGCAAGTACCGCATCGCTGATTGGTGAAGGATTCGATTGTTCAGGACTTTCTACTCTTTTCCTCTGCTCCCCCATCAAATCCAAAGGCAGACTAGTCCAGATCATCGGCAGAATTCTGCGCCCCAAAGATGGTAAACGCCCACGCCTATATGACTTTGTAGATCTTGAAGTAGGTGTCTTGAAGCACAGCGCGGGACTTAGGCAGAAAATTTATGAGGAAATTGCTTAAACAACCTACCATCACCTAACTATTCCGCACCGCTTCCCGAGGCGTAAATCCGAAATGACGCTTGAATTCGCGGCTGAACTGCGAGGGACTTTCGTAGCCCACCAGATGCGCGGCCGAGCTGGCTTGCTCACCTTGGACCACCATAAACTGGCGGGCCTTTTCCAGCCGAATACGCTTTAAATACTGCACCGGGGTAAGCGCGGTTACGGCTTTGAAATGGTTATAGAATGAACGCACCGACATGTTCGCATCAGCCGCCAGCTTATCAATATCGATCCCGCTATTGTAGTTGTCATGGATAAAACGCAGGGACTTGGCTATCAGGGCGTAATCAGATTCTCCAAAAGCTGCAGATGCCAGCAGGTGTCCATTCTCACCCATGAGGATATGGTAATAAATTTCACGGATTATCTGCCTGCCAAAAATATTGGCTTCCTTGCGGGATTTCAAGGCCTGCAACAAACGGATTGTCGGTTCGATGATATCATCATTCAGGGGTTCGAAATAGATTCCTGATGATGCGGAAACTTTGCCGAGAGCTTGCTTATCATATTGATTTATGGACTCCACCAGCTCCTGAATCATCTCAAAATCAAGGGAAACCGTGATGCTGAGTAGTGAATTATCAATCTCGGGAACTACTTCAATATCGAGCGGCACAATGGCGGGCACCACCAAGAATTCATCCTCACCGTATGTGAAGGTGGAATCAGTCAGATGGCAATGTTTATGGCCCTGCACGGCAATGCAAAAGCACTGCTCATAAATCAGCGGAACCTTGGGCTTGTGCTCTGAAACCCGGAACAGGGTCACTTCATCCAGAAATGTTTCATTAATCCCTTCGCTCACGGCTCCGTCGTCAAGGGCCTCTTTTAATCTATCCAACGAACTCATATCCTGAAAAATCATCTTTTTACTCCTTAAGCAGCGACATATTGTGCTATCTTGCTTATCATCGTACAAAAATGATTCTACTGAAATATGCTCTTCTTGCAAAATAAGGCAAACAGTTTGCAAAAATGGGTATTCATTACAAACTCTGCTAAGGGCATAAGATAGACAAAACATCACTACAAAACAGGAGCTAGCATGCTTAATTTTACTTTCTACAATCCGACAAAAATTGTTTTTGGCGAGAATCAGCTTCAGGAATTGGATAATCTTGTCCCTAAAAATGCCACGGTCCTTATCACCTACGGTGGCGGCAGTGCCAAGAAAACCGGACTACTTGACCGCATCAATGCCGAGCTGGCCAAAAGCGGACGCAAGGTGCTTGAATTCGGCGGAATCCCGGCAAACCCGAGATTTGAAGTACTCATGGATGCCATTAAAATTGTTCGCGACGAAAATATTGATTTCATCCTTGCTGTTGGCGGCGGGTCCGTTATTGACGGCACCAAATTCATAGCACTGACTTCTCCGGCAAAAGAATATGAGGGCCGTGAACGGGAATTGATGCATTTCGGCTTCACTCCCGTTCCTGTTGATTCCGCTATTCCCTTCGGAACCGTGCTGACCCTTCCGGCAACCGGATCTGAGATGAACAACGGCGCGGTAATCAGTGACGGTGAAGACAAACTTCCGGTTTTCTCCACCCACACATTCCCGCAATTCTCCATTCTCGATCCAAAGATCACTTTCACATTGCCCAAAACTCAGGTGACAAACGGCGTTGTTGATACTTTTATCCATACTATCGAGCAGTATCTGACCTACCCAGCAGAAGGCCGCTTTCAGGACCGTACCGCTGAAGGAATTTTACAGACTCTTATCGAAATCGGAGAAACAACCGTTAATGATCCTGATAACTACGATGCCCGAGCCAACCTTGTCTGGTGCTCAACCATGGCCCTCAATGGCCTAATAGGCGCAGGAGTCCCGCAGGACTGGGCAACCCACATGATAGGTCATGAACTGACCGCCCTCACAGGTCTTGATCACGCTAAGACACTGGCAGTCATCCAGCTTGCCAACTGGAAAGTCCGCCGTGCGGAAAAACGAGAAAAACTCATCCAGTACGCCAAGCGGGTCTGGGATATCCGTGAAGGTGATGATGAAGCGCGCATTGATCAGGCCATCGCCAAAACTGAAGCATTCTTCAACAGCATCGGCATGGCAACCAAGCTTTCAGCCTACGAAATCGGTCCCGAGATCGTCGACAAAGTCGTTGCCAACCTCGAAAAACACGGCATGACCCAGCTTTCCGAACGCGGAGACGTAACCTTGGACGTATCAAGGAAAATGCTCGAAGCAGCACTCTAAAAAAACAAGGGCCGTAACACCAAAGTGCTACGGCCCTTTATATTTTCAATTTATAAACTATAAAACCTACATCTCAACCCTGAAAGGCCAAGCCATAATGCCGCCTTCCATGACTTTTACGTTGGTCCAACCAGCCGCTTCAAGCACCCGCTGAGCCTCATAACCGCGCATGGAGATCTTGCAGAAGGTGATGATTTCCGCATCCTTGTCCTCCGGCAATTGATCAAGGGAATTGCGCAGCTTGCCGAGAGGAATTAAAGTTTCACCCACGTTCAGGCGCATTTCCTCAAACTCATTGGGCGCACGAACATCTAGAATAAATGGCTTTTCACCTACATCCAACTTTTCCTTAACCTCGGCATTACTGACCCCGGTCATCTGCCCGGCAATTTTGTTATCAAGGATGTGCGCGGTGGTGATGAAATGATCAATTGCCAGAGAAAACGGCGGCGCGTACGGCAGATCTGACCGATCTCGTAAATTGTGTTGCCGTTCATAACGGCCATGGCGGCCTCGGCTAACTGGCGGTTAACCTCACCGGGACCTACGCACTGGAAACCAAGTATGCGTCCGGTATTTGCATCAGCAACCATCTTGGAAACCAGCAGCTTGGCGCCCATGAAACCGGGTTTGTCCGGGCTGGCATTGGTGGCGGTAACGACATCATACCCTTCAGCCTTGGCTCGCTGCTCAGAAAGCCCGGTAGCTCCGGCACTAAGATCAAAAACCTTGCAGATGCCGCTGTTGACTGTGCCCGGAAACTTGTGCTTATCACCACGAGCAATATTATCCGCCACAACACGGGCTTCAAGATTGGCAAGGTCACCATAAGGTGCGAAAGTTATTTTGCCGGTAATGCGATGAGATATCTCAACGCAATCTCCGGCGGCATAGATATCAGGATCGGAACTGCGCATGAATTCATCAACCGCAATACCGCCGAAACCGCCTATTTCAAGGCCTGCGTCGCTGGCAAGCTTTGCATTAGGAACAACACCAATGGCAACAACTGCCAGTTCACAGGGAACCACGGAACCATCATTAAGTTTGACTCCGGTCAATTTACCGTTTTCGCCCAGAAATTCTGCCACACCATTATCGGTGTGCACGGTAACACCCTTGGAAGCAACGTGCTTTTCCACCAGCTTAGCGACTTCCCAGTCGAGGAACATAAGCAATTGGGAGAGCATTTCCACCACATTCACGTTCATACCGGATTCGGAAAGAGCCTCGCAAACCTCGATCCCGATCAGCCCGCCGCCGACTATGACAGCATCCTTGACCTCACCTGAATCAACCAGTTCACGCAGCTTATCTGCATCGCGCATTTCAGAAAGGGAACGCACGCCTTCAAGCTCAATACCCGGAATGGGAGGACGGCGCGGAGTAGCTCCAGTGCAAATGACCAGCTTGTCGTAGTCAACAGAGGAAGACTCCCCGGTAATAACATTCGTGCAGGCTACTGTTTTATTCTGGCGGGCGATGGCGGTAACTTCAGTATTGACCTTTGCATTCACGCCCTTGGCAGCGGCAAAGAAACCTTCATTGCGCACCACCCCGGTGGGAGTGGCAAGAAGCGCGTTACGCTCATCAAAATTCCCGCCAATGTAAAATGTAATATGGATAACCGCAGGAAGCCATGGACAACTCCGCAGCCTTCTGCAACAGAGTCACCTCTGCCCCGGCATCAAGGCGTTTTGAACAGGCTGCGGCTTTAGGTCCGGCAGCCGAACCGCCGATCACAATAATTTTTCTGGCACTCATCTGTATCTCCTTTCACTTTCAACATTGATTCAATCATAAGTCGTTTTGAAAGGAGCCTACTCTTCCACAAACATAACGCATTGATCCAGATCAACGGAAACTATTTTCTCAGGAAAAACAATCTCGTTGAACAATAATTAAGCCCGCATAATCAATACCGAACAAAAGCTCCGGGCTCTATTTCTAATAGACGAATCCCCACCCGTATCGTATAGTTTAATTAAATTATTTACACTTAAAGGTACTCAGTGAATTCCAAAAAGCCTACATACAAAGAACTTGAACAGCGAATAGTTGAACTTGAAAGTCGCGAACAAATAAGAGCCTGTCAGGACACGGCTCATGCCCTTTTGGATGCGACTACCGAATCTGTCTTCCTTCTTGATCAGCAAGGCGTTTTCATCACAGCCAATAAAGTTACAGCCGATCGGCTGGGAACAACTGTTGAAAAGCTAATCGGTAAATCTTTCACAGAACTCCTTCCCCCGGAACAGGCTGAATCAAGAATGAAAATTCTTACAGAAGTAGTCAAAAATAAAAAACCGGTCCAACTTCAGGATAAGAGAGAAGGCCGTATAATAGACTGTAGCGTGGTTCCTATCCTTAACAAGCAAGGAGAAGTCTATAGAATTGCAATTTTTGGACGGGATGTAACCCGTGAAAAAGCCTATGAAAACGAATTGCTACAAAATAAACACTACATGGATGTGCTTTTTAACTCCACTCTAAACGGAGTTATTGTTGTTGATGCCGAGAACCATAAAATAGTCGATGCCAACAACACTGCCCTTAAAATGATTGGTCGCGATAAAAAAAGTGTAGTCGGCAGGGAATGCCACAATTTTGTCTGCCCGGCGGAAAAAGGGAAATGCCCCATTGCTGATCTTGGCCAAAAAGTAGATATGTCTGAACGGACCTTGATCACAGCCAACTCAGGCGAACAGCCTATACTCAAGACAGTTAAAACTTTAAAAATTGGCGAAAAGCCCTATTACATTGAAAGCTTCATCGACATCACCGACCTGAAAGAAGCCGAACAGGCAAGAGAAAAACTCATTGAGGAACTGTCCGATGCACTTGAAAAGGTGAAAACCCTCAGCGGACTTATGCCCATCTGCGCAAAATGTAAGAAGATCCGCGACGACAAAGGCTATTGGAACAACCTTGAGTCATACATAGAAAAATACTCCGAAGCATCATTCAGCCACGGACTCTGCCCCGAATGCTCAGATGAAATGTATGGAGATCAGCAATGGTATATAAAAGGCCGAAAAAAGAGAAAAAGAGAAGACAAACCCTAAATTTTCGCAAAACAAAAAAACGGACACAAGCCATAAGGCCTGTGTCCGTTTATCTTTTGGATTAGTTTAAAGATACCTAGTTAGGCAGCTTGCGATGCATTTTTGCCGGAGCCGGGTCAGCGATGTCACCATAGGTCTCGCGGCCTTCATGCCCTTCGGGCAGATGTTCGGTTACAGGCATGCCTTCCTCATTAACAAAAAGCATACAATGACAGTATTTATAGTCCTTCATATCCGAACAAGGACAGAGCCATTCACGATCCGCAACCGCTTGCTGCTTGTCCGGGTAGAATCGGCAGGGACAGAGAGGACGCTTGAGCTGGTCAAGATGCATGGCAAGACCAGTGGTCACGGCCTCCGAAACATCCTTCATGGGATGGAGATTAAGTCCGGTACGCTCGCAATATTTCTCCACATAATTGGAGACCAATTTTTCACTTTTTTCAGTAGGCTGAGACAATGCTATCACCTTATTTCTTAATATTTATTACACAAATTGCGCATGTGAAATGCAGCTACATCCCGTAATGCGCAAACAGTGATTTATTAACATTCATCACACTATAATGAAAGTGATTAATTGCGGTATAAAATCTACAATATCTTCTTCTAATTACGGACTCATCAACAATGGCAGCAACTCACTCGCTCTGCTGAGTTCCACGTATTCCCTACCGCAAAGATCATCCTGACAAACAACCTCATGCACCCAGGTGGTATGAAACGGGATATGCACGGCACTCCCCCCGATGCTCAGCACAGGAAGAATATCTGATTTTACGGAATTGCCGACCATGAGAAATTCATCATGCCGGATACCATGCTTATGGAGAATTCGTTCATATGCTGCTTCGTCTTTTTCGGGCAGAATCTCAATTTGATTAAAGTATTCGGTCATGCCGGACAGCTGAACTTTGCGCTGCTGTTCAGTAACGTCGCCCTTGGTGATCATGAGCAACTCATAATTTCCGGTTAAAGAACGCAACACCGCTTCAATCCCTTTGATCGGCTCAACGGGATTTGTTAGCATTGCCCTGCCTAACTCAATAATCCGCTCAATCTCGGAACTTTTAATTTGATCATATGCCACAGCATTAGCTGCCTCTATCAATGAAATGACAAAACATTTAACACCATAGCCAAAAACAGCTGTATTACGCCCCTGTGTCTTTTCTAAAATTTCAATATATTCTGAAGCAGGGACATACCCGGCCATCATTTCCGCAACTTCAGCTTTGACCCGGGCAAAAAAAGGCTCATTGATCCAAAGGGTATCATCAGCATCGAAGCCCACAGCCTTCACTTTTCCATGAAACATTCTTTTCTCCTTGCAAAGAGAAGTAAGTACTGACCTGCTGCAAGTCAAATCCGGCACAGAAAAAAGCACGGATCATATTGAACCGTGCCTTACTAGCGTATGATTAAAAACCAAACTAAATGGTCAACGAAAGGTCTATGGCGTCAGCCGGACAGACCTGCATACAGCTCCCACACTCATCACAGCGAGAGCCGTCAACCCGATAAACTTCACCCGGAACAATGGCCTTGAAGGTACAGACCTCACGACACTCAACACAGGCTATACATTTATCAGGATCAATACGCACCCCGGCTTCATTGTATTCCTCACCACCGAAAGCAAAACGGGTACGCAGCAACTTATGATCGCGGTGCTCCATTTCAAAGTCGAAATCGAAGATTTCACCCTTGCCTTTATGGACACAGAAAAGACGGATTGCAGGATACCGTTCATGATCTTCCAGTACATACTGATGAATGGGATTTCCGGCTTCAGCCTTTTCCCGTAGTTCATCCATGAAGACTTCACGAGCTTCCCCAGTAATTCTCAAGGTGTACCCCGGAGGGAAATACGGCTGACCGTCCTTGTTCTTCCCTTCCTTGCGACTGGTGGGATAAATACCGCACATGGCAACCTGCGGATTGGCTTTAAGCTGGCGGTAAAAGGGCTTTACATCCATGGTCAAAAAATAAAGTCCTTCATCATCTCCGCCACAAATACTTACTATGCGACTATACATGGAGCCATTGTCCAAAGTAGTAATCGAAAGGCAGCCTATTTTCTCAATTGCTCTAGTTATTTCCTGTAAAGTCATAATTATTATCCTCTTGGTAAATTACTTGCGAAGAAAATACCCCATGACTTTAACAGGAAAAAGACAATATTATATTAATTGCTGGTACTTTCCTCTTACGTGTTCACGGAAAACTGACGGAGTAAATCCAGTCTCACGCTTAAAAAATCTTCCGAAATACGAAGGGTCCTCAAATTTAAGTTCATAACAGATCTCGGAAACATTCATGTCGGAATTAGCCAGCATACGTTTGGCAGTAGCAACAAGCTCATTACGCACAATCTGCCCCGGAGTCATACTGGTAACTTCTTTAATGACCGCGCTAAGCCTGCTTACGCTGACATTCATCATTTCAGCATAATCCTGAACCCGCAGCTGGGGATTGTGATCAGTGGAAACAAGTTGTTTGAATTCCCGCACAATGCGATTTTCGAACCTTGCTCCGGGCCGTTGCAAACGATCCGCAAACATCCGTTGCAGACTGACCATCAAAATATGGAAATAAGAACGAAGCACGGTTTCAAACCCCGGCTTTCTGGCACTGAATTCCTTACAGAGCTGAGACATCACCCCGGACAATTCACTTTTCTGCTCAGTGGAAAGCATGAACATAGGCGAATTGACTACACTATTAAAAAACTCAAGCTCAAAAGCATTATAAATCGGTGCTTCAGGTGATTTTAAAAATTCATCAGTGAAAACCATAACGAATCCGTCAACCACAACTTCTGGATTCCATAAATGCAACTGTCCCGGAGAAACAAAATACAATGAACCGGGAATAATATCGTAGGTCTCAAAATCTATGACACAACTTCCCCTTCCAGAAGAAACATAATGAACAACATAAAAATCGTGCAAGTGCGGTTTCTGAACATCGCTGATGGGACATCCAGATCCCTCGGTAAAGGGGTATATCTTAAAATTTGACTCAATGCTGAGCAATTCATCAGCCTTATGAAGGGGATAATTTTCTTTCATGACTGCTGAATATCACCCCCCTCAACAACTCATCAAGAATAAAAAACACGCTCATTTCTATACTCCGGCAACTTTCTGAACAGATCAATCTTAATTTTGAGAATTACTTACTGACTTCATGATTAAAAAAAGTTAAGACCATATAAAAACAACACTAAAACAGAACTTTTAAAAGCAATGAGATATCTTATACTTTTTATTCTTTATTTCGCATTAATGACACCTCTGTCCACTCAAGCAGGTAGTATCATCAACTGGTACCATGCAGATTTTCCGCCATCGAGCATCATTTGCGGCAAACTGGAAGGAACTGGTCATGAAAACTTTCTAGAAAAAAAACTGAAAAAGAATTTTCCAGAATACACACATAGAGACCATACGGCCAATTACGGACGTATACTCAAACAACTGCAACAAACAAACGGTTGCTGTGTGACAATGCTAAAGACTCCTGACCGGGAAAAATACATAGAATTCAGTAACCCGGCTATGCTCTATCTATCCAATGGGGTTATCACCCTCAAATCACAAATGAACTATTTCAAACCATATATTGATAAACGCGGGCTTATTTCTATAAGCAACCTGTTTCATAATTCCACCATGCGCATGGGGATTTCCAAAGGACGACGCTACGGCGGAAAAGTAGACAGTATAATAGACTACAATACATGTTCAGCAAAACTAGTGGTTCACTACAAAGAAGATGTACTCGAATCTCTGCTGAAAAACATTCAGGCTGAACGAAGTATTGATTATACGATCGGATACCCACATGAACTGCAATGGCTTGTTTCTCAAAATGCAGTAAAAGATATTTTTATTTTTATCCCCATACGTGAAATGCCGAAATACAATTTAAGCTACGTGGGCTGTTCTAAAAACAAATGGGGCAAGCGGATTATCTCCAAAGTAAACAAAATCTTAGACGGACGATATGAAGGAGAATACAAAAAACGTTACCAAAAATACCTGCCCGGAAATCTTATCGATCAACATGAAGGTTTTGTATCAAAAATTTTTCCCACTGAGAGCAATTAATCATTTCACTCCTCTCGACACAAGCTGCCCCATAAGCTACTATCAATCATAACTTTTATTAATATCACAAACGGCAATCGCCGCAACAAAGAATGGAGAACATATGGGAATTCTAGACGGATTAATGGGCAATGCTTCTGAAGTCAGCGTTGAAGACGTACAGGAAGAGCTTTCCCCTATTTTGGGAGACAACGAACAGGTGGAGCGGGCTTTCAAGGTCATCCGCGACATGTATGTTTTTACTTCCGGCCGCCTAATCCTTATCGATAAGCAAGGTCTTACCGGGAAAAAAGTAGAATATATGTCCATACCCTACAAATCCATTTCCACATTTTCCGTGGAAACTGCCGGACATTTCGACATGGATTCCGAACTTAAAATGTGGGTTTCCGGTCGCCGCGATCCCATTACCAAAGAGCTGAAAAAAGGCAGTGATGTTGTAGGCATCCAGAAACTGCTGGCAAACAAAGTTTTGAAGTAACTTCGTCCAAATAACATTTCTTAAAGCCTGCCTACCCCGGCAGGCTTTTTTGTGCCTGATAAAACTTGATTCCCGCCCCCTGAATCCATACACTCTGCCGCACGAACACAATTCCAACAAAGGATAAATATAATGGGATACAAGAATACTAAAGAATGCCTCGACGCCCTTGAAGCCAAAGGGGACCTGCTGCGAATCGATCAGGAAATCGACCCTAATATTGAAGCTGGGGTTATCCAGCGCCGCGTATTTCAAGCAGGAGGACCTGCCCTGCTCTTCACTAATGTGAAAGGCTGCAAGTTCCCCATGGCCGCAAATATTTTTGGTACAAAAGAACGGCTGAACTTCATTTTCCGCGATACCATCGAAACCGTGGAACGGCTCATGAAGCTGAAAATGTATCCCATGGAAGCGATTAAACGACCTTGGAAATACTTAGGCGCACCACGTACTGCCTACCACACCATGCCGCGCAAGCTTTCCGAAGGCCCGGTTACCGCGAACGAAACCACTATCGCGGAGCTGCCACAGCTTAAGTCATGGCCCATGGACGGCGGAGCCTTCGTCACCCTACCTCAGGTTTATTCCGAAAGCCCGGAAAATCCCGGATTCGCAGGCTCAAACATCGGCATGTACCGTGTTCAGCTTTCCGGCAACCAATATAACAATACCGAAGTGGGACTGCATTACCAGATTCATCGCGGCATCGGTCATCATCATGCACAGGCACTGAAAAAAGGCGAAAAGCTCAAGGTAAACATCGTTGTAGGCGGTGCACCGTCCATGACCATTGCCGCTGTAATGCCCCTGCCCGAAGGCTTGGCGGAAATTTTCTTTGCCGGATCACTGGGCGGACACCGTATTCCCATGGTTATGCAGCCTAATGGATTGCCGGTCCCTGCCGAGGCTGATTTCTGCATCTGCGGAACCATAAGCAATGAACAGAAACCCGAAGGACCTTTCGGTGACCACATCGGCTACTACAGCCTGACCCACGATTTCCCGGTACTCAAGGTGGACAAAGTCTACCACCGCAGTGACGCAATCTGGCCTTTCACCACAGTGGGACGTCCGCCGCAGGAAGATACAATGTTCGGTGATTTCATTCACGAACTGACTTCCGAGCTGGTTCCGTCCGTATTCACCGGGGTACATGAAGTACACGCCGTAGATGTAGCCGGAGTACATCCACTGCTGCTGGCCGTGGGCAGTGAACGCTACGTGCCCTATGCCGAGGAACGCCAGCCACAGGAATTGTTGACCAATGGCATGGCATTGCTGGGCAATACCCAGACCGCCCTCGCCAAATACCTTTTCATCGGTGCTAAAGAAGACATGCAGCACGGGGAGAACTGCCACAACATCCCAGTCTTCTTCAAACACATGTTGGAGCGCGCCAACCTCAAACGCGACCTGCATTTCATTACCAGAACTACCATCGACACTCTCGACTACTCCGGCATGGGATTCAACGAAGGTTCTAAGCTTATTTTTGCCGCCGCCGGATCAAAAAAACGTAAGCTTTCCAAAGAACTGCCCGAACTTCCCACCCTACCCGATGGTTTCGGCGATGCAAAAGTCTTCGGCCCCGGAATAATGCTCCTCAAAGGCCGTAAGAGCGACACCGCCCGAGGAGAGGGGGACCCGCAAATGGAAAGGCTCGGCGAAGCTCTCAACCAAGCCAAAGGAATCGAAGGATTCCCCATGATCGTAGTTGTGGATGATCCTGATTTCACCACTAAGAACTGGGAAAATTTTATCTGGGTAACCTTTACCCGCTCTGACCCGGCAACAGACATTTACGGAGCCGGATCCTTCACCAAGGCCAAGCACTGGGGAACCGAAAAAGCATTCATCATCGATGCCAGGATGAAAGCCTACCAAGCCCCTCCGCTTGATCCCGACCCGGAAGTTGAAAAACGTGTTGACGCGCTGGCTGCATCTGGTGGGCCTCTTTATGGGGTGATATAGGAAAAATACGTACATCAACAACAACTCCCCGGCTCAACCAAGCCGGGGAGTTACAAAATTCCTATCACGACAAATGGCTATTAATTCTCGACGCTCTGCAATCCATACTTACGTTTTAATTTCTCAAGCCGACCATCTACATCCACTTCTTCTAACGCTGAATCTATCCTTTGAATAAGCCGCTTAGTTTTAGGTGTGTGGTTGCCGAAAATATAAAATCGCAATGACTTCACTCCTGGCATAGGAATACAACCGATCCCCGTCATATCAATATCTTTCAACCTTCCATGCGAGGCTACTATCTGCTCAAAACCAATTGCCAGTTCAAATCTTTGCTTTTCAAGCATCTTAAGCATGGTTTCAATATCCTTTGCTCCTTTCTGAACCTTGGAAACATCGAACGGGTAAAAGTTATAATTTAATGCGTATACCCCGCCCAGCGAATACTTGTTTATGTCTGAAACTTTCTTTATGTCCGGCCCATGGGGGAACTTGGCTTTGAGGTAGTACAAAACATTATCAAGATGATAGATTTCCCTTGAAAATAGATAGCTCTGCAACCGTGGAGAATCTTTACTGCCGTCAAGCACAAGATCAAGCTCGTTATTTTCAAGCATAGCCAGACATCTTTTCCATGGCCGGGCCACCAACATCAATTCATCATCAGGCTTACTGAATACCGCCTTGAGAAAGTCGACCGTAAAACCTTTTAGTTTTAGCGGGGCATCAGAAGTAGTATAACAATATGGAGACCAATACCCGGACCCACCGACCCTAATCTTCTCAGCTCCGGCAACTGAAGTTAATAGTATCAAAAAAAATGCTGACCAAACAACATAGCGCATCATTACCCCTCAGAATTAATCAATTTTCTAATTATCAAATTTTATCATACAGCAGAACCAGACTTTTAACTAGTCAGAGAAGAATTCGCTCTTTCGAATTCCCACTGTGAAAATAGCAGGCCCCACCTTGCATTATCTCTGGAATAATTCATGCATAAATCATAATAAAAACAAAAAAGAGTCAAATTTTTGCCTCACAGGAGGCAACCCATGGTTAAACAACATCGAAATAATTTATTTAATGACTGTGATTTAAACGTCATCCTTGAGAACGTATGCAACAGCATCATTCCGCAAGTCGAAGCTATTCCGGAAACGGAATTTTTTTCCTCTTCAGATTCCGAGTTGGTGACAAACATCATCGAGCAAAATTCAATAAAACAAATCATCCTGCACGAAGAAAAAATACGCATGCGCAAACCGGCCCTTTGCCGGATCACCCCTGCTGGAAAAATATATCGACCTGTAGATGGACAGGACCCGCCTGATTTAAAGGATGGAATGATAACGCAAGTAGAGATTCCATACTCCGGCGATAAAAGACTTCTGATCAGCAGACCGAGCATACACTACAAACACGGTGGCCCAAGCTTTAGCATCAAGGAAGACCGTATTGTAAAATATTATGTTCGCCCTCTCTATTCCGACCCGAAATCGTTTAAGAGCCATTTCCTGCGCAATTATGAAAAAATTAATAAATACCTCGCATGGCAAGCGCATGACATAGCTCTTTTCGATAAAAAACTGCGCAAACTTGTGGTCAATGCAATGTCAAAGAGACGAGAAAGGGACAAAACAATTTATCTGCATCTCGCCCCCAAACCCGAAGCAACAGTGTTCAATCCCGTGCATGTTCGTAACAGGCTCCACCTGCGTCACCAGCCTGCTATTTCCGGAACGCCTGTCATTTCCGATGAAGATTTCATAAAGACAATCCGCGTACTGCGCCATACCGGGAATAGTTTTGAACGCACTCCGACCATATACAATGTCCACAATGATCAGGACCTGCGCAACATACTGGTATCAAATCTAAACACCCATTTCGCAGGAGATAACAACGAAGATATATTCAAACTTTTAGGCGAAAATGGATTCACAATTTCATTTGAATGCCAACAAGCACTCATCTGCAAATGTTTAACATGGCACTGCGAAGAAGGCTTAATACACAACCTCAACACATTGCTTCAGGACAAACTCTGCCGCGGATGCAAAATAGTCCTGACCATTTTCAACAGGACTGAAAAGAATTTCGCCGCCCTGCTGGATAATATTAGAAAGACACTTCTCAAACACCCATGCATGGTCAAACTTAAAAAAGAAATTGCTGATAATGAATGGCATGTCATCATGAACTCGCATGACGACCTGATACATCGCCACTGGGTCCATCTGATGGTTTTTAATCTCTATTTCAAGAGAGCAGCAGATTATCCACATTTGACTACTGAAGAACGGAATTTTTTTGCTAAACCTTAAGAAAGAAGGCCCTCCGTGCAGTACACGAAAGGCCTTCCCAAAAATTCATTAATTAGTTTTACGTTCCCGATCATACTCAGTCAGATAGTCAGGCAATCGATATATCCAGTTGAAAAAACTGTTTAAGGACAGACCTGCCGGAGACTGACCTATACCACCCCGTTCCGCCAATAAAGCGGCAAACAAACGAATAACTTCTGCATGGCTTTTCTGCCCGACATTGCCTTCATCAATATCTGCTATCAAACGATTAAAACTACTTAAAAGTTTCAACCCGATAGAATTATCTGGTAAAAGTCTTACAGCCAACCCGGTATGTAACTGTCGTAATTTAGCAACGGCCATATGCGATGACTTGTTGTTTGCACACCCGCCATATTGTCGGGGCGTATGATTGGTAATAAGCAGTGCCATCTTCCTTATGTCCTTGCGCCATTGCTGAAATTCTTTATCGGCACCCTTACCCTGCTCTCGAGCCTGCATCATGGCATAAGCCAGACAAAATCCTCCAATCCCCGCTAAAAGCACCGCCCACGCATCGCTCATATTCCCCCCACATCAACTTACGATCATTGATTTATTTAATCAGACTATTTCACGGGCAGATATTTTTTTCAATCGCAAAAAAGCATTACTAAAAAAAAAGCACGGACCCAAATCCGTGCCTTTTTCTATATAAAATTGAACAATATTATTGTTTCTTTTTCCACTCTTCCCATTCTTTCTTGCTGAGCTTTCCATCCTTATTCAGGTCTGCTTCACGCATGATACGTCCGGCATTAAGAGGATAAACCTTGATAATTTCGGAACGGATAACGGTTCTACTACCGTCTTTATCGATATCAACAAAGGCACGAGCAAAGCGAATTCTTTCCATATTATAGAACAAAGCTTTGGCCTTGCGCCCACTTTCAAGATTGTAGAGAGACATATTTTCCTTACCGGTCAGGGTTCCCAATGTATACCCTTCCTCATGCTCTGCGAAATAAAGACTTACACCGTCAGCACCGATAATTCCGCTGAATCCTTCGGTGACAAGGTTCTCTTTATTCTCGGCAAACCATGCTTTTTCTCCTGAAAACAGGTTACCGTCCTGTTTTTTAATAACGAAAACGGCTTTATTCTCTTTAACTTTTCCATCTTTAGTGATCATCTTAACCGTACCAACCCAGGTTCCGCGCAACTCAGGACACCCGTCAGCAAAGGCAAAGGACCCCATCAGCACCAGAACTAGAGCAACAACGCCACAACTCAGAAATCTTTTCATCTTATCTGCCTCCCAAATTTCAAAATTAATGATACTACACTTATTTAGCAAAGAACCGAATACGTCAACCAATTCTCTGAAAAACAACGAGTCACCAAAAAAAAGGCAGCCCTTACGGACTGCCTCATAATTTGATTTTTTGAACAGATAGCACTTAAAGGTGTGAAACAACCTTTCCAAGAAAATCCTTAAGTCTCGGATTCTTGGGGTTGGCGAAAACCGCAGTGGGATCGCCTTCTTCCTGAATGATCCCCTCATCAATAAAGATGAGGCGATCGGCTACTTCCTTAGCAAAACCCATCTCATGGGTAACCACGATCATGGTCATGCCTTCCTTGGCCAGCTTCTGCATTACCTCCAAAACCTCACCGACCAATTCGGGGTCGAGTGCGGAAGTAGGTTCGTCGAAAAGAATAACCTTAGGCTGAAGAGCCAGTGAACGTGCAATTGCTACACGCTGTTTCTGGCCCCCGGAAAGCTGTTCCGGGTAATTGCGGGCTTTATCCTTGAGACCGACCTTCTCCAACAGCTTGAGGCCAAGTTCATCAGCATCGCTCTTGGACATCTTACGGACTTTAACCGGACCGAGAGTCACGTTTTCAAGGATATTCATGTGCGGAAAAAGATTAAACTGCTGGAAAACCATCCCAGCTTCAGTGCGAACTTCGTTGATATTTGTAGCCGGGGCCATGATGTCATGACCGTCTACAATGATGGTACCAGAAGTAGGTTCCTCAAGCTTGTTAATACAGCGAAGTACGGTTGATTTACCGGACCCGGAAGGCCCGATGATACAGACAACTTCTCCGGACTCGACTTTGAGGTCGATTCCTTTGATAACTTCAAGCTTCCCGAAACTTTTATGAAGGTTCTTAATCTCAATCATGTCACTACCTCCGGGAAGTATTGAGCTTTTTCTCTATGCGACGCATAACGAATGCGATGGAAAGGGTCATAACCAGATAAACACAGGCAACGGAAAGATATACCTCAAAGGCCCGGAAGTTCACGGAAGTGATCTCCTGCCCGGTTCTCATAAGTTCACCGACACCGATAACCATGAGCAAAGAGGTATCCTTGAGACTGATGATAAACTGGTTGCCAAGTGGTGGAATCATACGCTTGAGAGCCTGCGGCCAGATAACATAGCGCATAGTCTGCGCGTTGGTCAGGCCGATTGAACGCCCTGCCTCAAACTGTCCTTTATGAATGGACTGAACCGCCCCACGGACGATCTCGGCAATATAGGCACCTGAATTGACTGCGATAATAATAATACCGGCGGTAATGGGGGGAATGCGCAGTCCGAGAGCCATGGGAACCCCGTAATAAAGAAACATGGCCTGAACAAGCATGGGCGTGCCCCTGATGGCTTCAACGTAAACCCCGGCAATTTTTCTGGTGAAAAAATTGCGGGAAAGCTTCATCAAACCTGCTGCGCTTCCAAGTATAAATCCAAGAAATAGACCGCCGATGGTAATCTCAACTGTAAGCTTGAGACCACGCATGAGCATGGGAAATGTGTCCCAGAAAACTGTAGTGTCAAATGCGAATGCCATTAGGACCTCTGTTTAAAAATAATTAGGGGCGGCTAGAAAGCCGCCCCACAAAACACATTGGAATAGTTATAAATAAATTATTTAGGCTCAGTACCAAACCATTTTACGTACAGTTCGCGGTAGGTGCCGTCTTTGCGCAGGTCTTTGAGGGCTGCGTTAACTTTGGCAACAAGATCACTTCCTTTGGGGAAAGCAATACCGTACTGCTGGCCATTGTAGAGAGGACCTACAACTTTAACCTGACCTTTACCGGCCTTGCGCATGAAGTCTGCGATAACGGGGGAATCAAAAATTACCGCATCAGCACCGCCGGTCATAAGTTCCATGAACATGGCGTCGTTGTTGGGGTAAAGCTTTACTTCCTTGGCGTTAGCACTCTTTGCGAAGTCAGCGGAAGAAGTACTCAGCTTGGTAGAAATTACCTTGCCTTTAAGGTCTTCAATACCGTTAATGGAGTTGTTATCCTTTTTAACGAGAATAAGCAGACCGGAATTGTAGTAACCGTCGGAAAAGTCGACAACTTTAGCACGCTCAGGCTTGATGGTGATACCAGCGATACCAACATCAATCTGGTTGGACTGGAGACCGGGAATGATGCCGTTGAAGTCCATGGGCTGCAAATCATAATCAACACCGATCTTCTCAGCGATAGCTTGCCAGAGCTCAACGTCAAAGCCGGTGTGCTTTCCGGTAGCAGGATCTTTAAATTCAAAAGGAGGGAAGCTGGTGTCACAGGCAACAGTAAGTTTTCCTGCGAAAGCAGTTCCGACCATAGTCGCGGTAATCAGAGCGGCAACGATTATTGAAAGCAGTTTTTTCATGAATCCTCCAAGAATACACATCATTTCTTAAAAAATCTCCATCAGATAAAAATGAAGATAGACCGATCAACAAGAAAATAATCCGTTGATTATTTGTCGAAGTGGGAAAATTTAGCACCATTTTACACTAAATTCAAGACATTGGCCGCACAACCATTAAATTAGAAAACGAATCAAGAACTAAATACGTGCTAACAATACAGAAATACGAGCAAATTTAAAAGCAGACACTCACCTGATTGACGAATCAAACTACACAAAACTAAATGACAAATAACAACAACCACACGCATCACTATTCAAGCAATACTCATTCATATTTTGTGTCAAAACACCATAAAAACAGAAGCAGTTTTCGACAAAATCTTGCTCGAAATTAAGATTCTATTTAAAATTAATACGAACAGGCTTCAACGAAAGAATATACAGCTGACAATCATACTATATTAATGTACACATCAACCGCAGTCGAAAAACCATGGGTAACTATTCTCAAATGGCTTCTGACGATCAATACGTATCCTTAGTCACTTAGAATCGTTTCGACGATCAAAATACACAATTTTGTAATATTTTTTATAAACTTTCTCTTCTAAGCAATTTAAATAACAATTTTGTACAAAAAAAGCGACGACAAACGCCATTATTCTACATTTTTGTAACATCATACAACTCACCAGACACAACAAACACAGGTAACAACCCAAAAATATTAGTATTTTTACCTTAGGCACACCCTGTGCTTATGTCTGAGCAGACTTGATGATAGCCCACAACCCTCCGCCAAATGGAGGTCACCATTAAATAGATTCAAGGAGTTTTTTCTAATGAGTTCCAACCTCTCCCGCCAGAGTGCGATCACCGCAGTGACCAACTACTCTACCCCTGAAGCTTCCTTCAGCTTTGCCGACACTAAACCCACCGAACTCTTCGGCTGCAACGTCTTCAACGACAACGTAATGAAGGATAGACTGCCTAAAAAAGTCTACAAATCCCTGAAAAATACTATTGAAGAAGGTGCTAAGCTCGATCCTTCCGTTGCAGATGCAGTAGCAAACGCAATGAAAGAATGGGCCATGGAAAAGGGAGCTACTCATTACACTCACGTATTCTACCCCCTGACCGGATCTACAGCTGAAAAGCATGATGGTTTTCTTTCTCCTGACGGACAGGGCAATGCTATTTCCGAATTCGAAGGCAAACTGCTTATTCAGGGTGAACCTGATGCATCCAGCTTCCCTAACGGCGGCCTGCGCGCTACCTTTGAAGCACGTGGCTACACCGCATGGGACGTAACCAGCCCCGCATACATCCTTGAAAATCCCAATGGAACCTTCCTGTGCATTCCCACAGCATTCATCTCCTGGACAGGTGAAGCTCTGGACAAAAAGACTCCCCTGCTGAGAGCCAATCAGGCTATCAACACTTCCGCTCAGCGTGTCCTGAAAATATTCGGCGATGATTCCGGCAACCGTGTTATCTCCAATGCCGGTCCTGAGCAGGAATATTTCCTTATCGACAGAAACTTTTTCTTCGCACGTCCCGACCTTCAGATGGCAGGCAGAACCCTGTTCGGCGCAAAACCCGCTAAAGGTCAGGAACTTGATGACCACTACTTCGGTGCAATCCCCCGCCGCGTGCTATCCTTTATGATGGACGTTGAGCACCAGCTCTACAAATTAGGTGTTCCTGTTAAAACACGCCACAACGAAGTTGCTCCCGGCCAGTTTGAAATTGCTCCTGTTTATGAACATGCCAACGTTGCAACAGATCACAACCAGATGATCATGACCACCCTCAAAAGCGTGGCTAAAAAGCACGGCATGGCTTGCCTGCTGCACGAGAAACCTTTCGCAGGAATCAACGGTTCCGGTAAGCACCTCAACTACTCCCTGAGCTGCAATGGACACGGCTCCCTTTTTGATCCGGGCGAAAACCCCACAGAGAACGCGCAGTTCCTTATTTTCTGCGCTGCGGTTATCCGTGCTGTACATAAATACAGCAAACTTCTTCGCGCAGTAGTTGCTACCGCTTCCAACGATCATCGTCTCGGTGCAAACGAAGCTCCCCCGGCGATCATATCTATCTTCCTCGGCGACCATCTTTCCGAAATCTTCAACAAGATTCAGGAAGGCGACTCCCCGACTCCCACTTCCACAGGTTTTCTCAAAGCCGGCGTAGACACCCTGCCTCCGCTTCCCAGAGATGCAGGTGACCGTAACCGCACCAGCCCCTTTGCTTTCACCGGTAACCGTTTTGAATTCCGCGCAGTAGGTTCAAACTCATCTATTGCCGGTCCTCAGGTTGCCATTAACAGCATTCTTTCTGAATCCCTCGATTTCATTGCGGATGAACTGGAAGCATTCATGGGCGGAGATGAGTCCAAGCTCACCGATGCAGTAAACAAAGTCATCAAAGACATCATGGACAACCACGGCCAGATTATTTTCGACGGCGACGGCTACTCTGATGAATGGCATAAAGAAGCAGTTGAAGAGCGCGGTCTGCCTAACCTGCGTACCTCCGCAGATGCAATCCCCGAAATATCTTCACCTGAAGTTGTTGAAATGTTCACCAAGTACAGCGTCTTCACCAAAGAAGAACTGGACAGCCGTACTGAAATCTACCTCGAACAGTACAATCAGGCTATCGTGACCGAAGCAGCTCTTGTAACCAAGCTTGCTAAAACTCACATCCTCCCCGGTGCAGTACGCTACCAGAAGGAACTGGCTGAAACCTGCGCTGCGATGAAAACAATCGGCGTAGAGTTCACCACCGGAACCCTCGAAGATCTGACCTCCAAGCTACGCGGGATGCAATTCGCCAACATCGAGCTTGAAAAGATCATGGAAGCCAAGCCTGAGGGTGACATCAACGAAGAAGCAAGATACCTCTGCTGCACCGCACTTCCCGCAATGCTTGAAGTTCGTAAATACGCAGACCAGCTCGAAGAAGTTGTTGCAGATGACCTCTGGTGCCTGCCCAGCTACTCCGAAATGCTCTTCATTAAATAAGATCATTTACTCCCATATCCGTAAGACAAGAAAGGTCCCCGCTTCGAAAGAAGCGGGGACCTTTCATTTTCCATATCCCTCTTTACAAAATCTTAATTTCATATATATCCATAATCAGTATGATAAAAAATATATTGCCCGGAGAAAAAATGCTTAAAAAAATACTGTTACTGCTCGTACTGACCTTTCTTTTCGCATACACAGCCAACGCCATGCCCCCGCTTACAGGGGATCAGGTTGAAAGAGTTGTAAAGACACTTGAACAACTGGACCCCATTATGGAACAAATGGAAGAAGAACTGGAAGAATCCGGTGAAAGCGATGCAAATCCCCTTGATCCTGAAATCCTGCATAAAGAGTTTGCCATGCTTTACGGCTACACCCCGCAGGCAAAACGGATAATCGAAGCAAATGGATTTACCTACAAATCATGGCCTGAAACAGCAGGACGTGTTGTAAAAGCATTTGCCTCTATCGCCATGGAAGAAGACGGCAATGCCGGTATGGCTGAACTTGAAGCAGCAATTGCCCAGATGGAAGCTGATCCGAACATGACCCCGGAACAAAAAAAGATGTTCAAGGAACACATGCTCTCATCCATGAAGACTGCAAAAGCAATGATGAAAGCACCCTCTGAAGATGTGAAAGTTGTACGGCCTTATTTTGAAAAGCTTTCCAGTACCATGGAATAAATTATATATTCAAATACTTTTTAAAGAGACCTTAAGGCCTCTTTTTTTTTATGTGGGATATCTTGACACACAACCTAACACGTTACAAAGACTCTTAAAAACTTCTCTTCATGCTCATTACAAAGTAACACTGTGCTAATATGACCCATTTTACCTTTCCAAGACACCTCAAAACAACACTCACCATCACTTACAATTGATAAATAAACACATGGCACCAAATATGCTTCGTCGATTTATAGTTCCAGCACTTCTACTTAAATAACGAGAGGCTTATATGACCGGACGCTTGTATGCCAGCATTGCAGCAATTACCCTCCTGCTAGGAGCAGGATTATTTTTTATTCAAAATAAAGTAGCTATTCTTATTGTATTGGCTTCTATTGCGGCATTGCTCTTTCTCGGTTTTGTTGTACAACGTCATATTATTTCACCAATAAAAGCACTCATCTGCGAAATTAAAAGAATTTCTAAAGCAGACTACACTCCTATCCCTCACCACAACTTCATGGCTGAACTTGGCGACCTTGCCACAGCAATTGAGGGACTCAACAATATGTTGAACGAGAAAGTCGGCATGAGCGAATCCATGCTCAAAAACATTATGACACCTATGGTAGTCGTCGGCCCTGATGGCAACATCTGCTGGCTAAATGAAAGCATTGTTAAATTGATCGAACATGATGGCGAAACGGAAAATTATATAGGGCAAGACTTCTCAACATTTTTTTACGGATCAAAACAGGAAACTATATCCGAAAAATGTATGGAGAAACAGGAAAAACAGTTTCTCAAGGGACAAGTTGATGGTCGCAAAGGAACGACAAAATACATTTCAGTTGCTTCCTCTCCAATCTTCGATTCCAGAGGGAAACTACTTGGCGGCTTTACCACTATTATGGATTTTACAAACATAAAGCTCAAAGAAGACTTCATCACGGCCCAGAACAATAAGATTGCCAGCGGCGTAACAGATGCCACAAAAATATCTGAACAACTCGCAGGAACATCAGATGAAATCAGTTCAGAAATCCAGAATTCCAGCAACGGCATACATGACCAGAAAGTCAGAACCGAAGAAGTCGCTACCTCCATGGAACAAATGAATGCATCCATCCTCGAAGTTTCTAAAAATTCAAGTGATGCAGCCCGCATGGCCCGGCAGACTCAAGAGACGGCCAATGACGGCTCAGGTCTTGTCGAAAACGTCATAGAAGTAATGACCGAAGTAAATATGAAGGCCGAAAACCTCCAAGAAGAGATGGGCACCCTTGAAAATCACAGCACGGGCATAACCACCATTATGCAAGTAATATCGGATATTGCAGACCAAACTAACCTGCTGGCTCTCAACGCTGCCATTGAAGCAGCCCGGGCCGGGGAAGCAGGCCGCGGATTTTCAGTTGTTGCAGATGAAATCAGAAAACTGGCAGAAAAAACCATGCACGCCACAAAGGAAGTCGGTAGTTATATTGATGCCATTCAAGGAAGTTCGCATAAAAGCACTGCCGCAACAGCAGACACACTGACCAGTATCCAACAAGCGACAGAACTTTGCAGCAAAGCTGATTCTGCACTTAAGCAGATACTGGAAATATCACAGGAAACAGCAGGACAGGTCGAGGGGATCGCTACTGCGGCAGAACAGCAGTCAGCAGCCAGTGAGGAAGTAACCAGCGCAATTGATGCGGTAAACAGTATCGCTACACAGACTTCAGACTCAATGGATATGGTAGCAGGCGCGGTTTCTGAACTGACAACCCTTGCAACTGACTTAGATGAATTCATGAATAAGATGCAGATTCAGGAAGCATAAAAACAAAAATCCGGAATCTCGGCTAAGATGAGATTCCGGATTTTAATTGCAATAATTATTTCTTATTTTCTTCTATCTGCTGCACATCCTCACGCTTGATGATAGTTTCCTGACCATCAAGATTTTCATAAGAATACGTATTGGAGTCTTTGTTAAATAGCGGTTTACCTACACTAACCGCAGTAGAGCCGTCTGTTTTGGTAATTGTGTGATGCTTTGAGCCACAACCGGCAAAAATCAGCAATCCCGCACACAACAAACCCGCAATAAAAATATTTTTCATAGCCCACTCCTTGTAAGGTTTGAGTGAAGCCTAGCAGATTATTGCAAATACAACAACGAGCTCAGTTTATTATTCCATTTCCTTCAGCACATGCCCGATCTTAAGGGCCTTCTCAGTAAAATCATTTTCCAATCGATCAATATCACGCGCAATAATTGCGGCTACATCCCGTGCTTCATACTTGGATTCCAGCTTAATCACATTCCCCGCCCCGCTGCCACGGGCGGCACGGCTGATTGTTGAAGCAGAGCCGGATTTTCGTTTATGCTTCACCTGCAATTTACCTTGATACACCGCGGATTTTCCGGCAACTGCAAGCATCAGATCATGATCCAAATCATCATATTGGGTAGGGGAATAGCGCAGGTCAAAATCACCGCTATGCTCCAGAACTGACTGCCTGAAAAGATGGAAACACCCGGTCACCGAAACACAGGGACGGCAATAATCAAACTGCCCGTAATCAAGATCCTGATTGTACGGGTCCAGATACGAAAATTCAAAACTACGGAGTACATCCTCAAAGTCAGCAGGGGTCTCACGCAGATGCAGGTCAGCATGCTGAATCACTTCCAGCTGATCCTCATTGACAACCTTACAACCCCAGACCCCGGCATCAGGATATGATTCCACTGCCGCGCTGAAATGGGCCTGCCAGTCATCGGGAATCAAAGCATCATCATCGAGATAGGCTACATAATCATAGAGCTTTAGCTCATTCATATTTTTCAGCCAGTTGCGGGCAGCAGGAGCACCCACATTCACCGGAAGGTCAATGCTTCGAAATCTATCACCAAGCCTGTCTTTCCAACTAGCCATAATCTCGGAAGTATGGTCGGAACTGCCGTTATCAAGCGCAAAAATATGCACATTATCAAGCGGTGACTCAGCAAGCGAACTCATGGTTGCATCAAAATCGTCAGCCTTATTGAAAGTATACAGGCATACCGCAACCTGACCGTCCAGCATGTCCACCCCTCCGCCACCGAGCAAACGATCATAGACCTTAAACCAGGTGTTGACCTGCCACGGACGGGCAGTCATGCGATCCCGCCAGAGAATCATGGCCTCATCGCGCCTACCCATGCGGTCGACACTTTCGGCCAGCCGCAGCAGATTCTCACCCAAAATGAGCGCGCCACCGGAAGTATCAGAATAAATGTTTTCAGCCTGCTCATAATCCCCGGAACAGAAGGCAATATCCCCGGCATATTTATTAAGCACCATATTCATGGATGTGGGCCAGTCACGGGCAAGGGCCGCACTGGCAACCTCATGTCTCCCCAAAAAGAAAGCCAGATCGAGCAGATGGGAAAGCCAAAAAAGATTCTCCGGCTCCCGCTCGGTTTGCTTGGAAAGATAATCAAGAAGCTTATCCTTATCATCCTTGGAAACAAGCCGTTGCAGGTAACCCAGATTTTCAGGAACAGCACTATTGGATGCAATCAAGGAAATGGTTTCAGCCAGCGGCACAGGCAAAAAATTAAGCCGCTTATTTATAGCCAACAGATTGGAGGCCAGTTGCCCATCCAGAGGACTGGATTCCCATGCCGCTAAAAACATATCCACGCCAAGATCAATAAGCGTGCTCTTCTCACGACTGCTATCAGCACTATTGATGATCCGATTCGCGGTCTCCATAAGATGAGGTTTGCCATGCCCGGAAACCAAAAGCCTATAGCGAGAAGCACTGTCTAGAAATCCCCAGAATTTACCTGACATAATTTAATCCCTACCCGAATGTTTGACGCATTTTTTCCAGCAACGTGGAAAGCCTGTGTTCATAGGTATGTTCAGCAATAATTCTTTTACGTGCGGCAGCGATTACTTTGGCTCGCCCCGCATCATCAGCCAGCCATTTTTCCAGCAGCGGGCCGATTTCAGAAATATCATTGTACGAAATAATTTCATTACCCGGCTCAAAAAGAGCTTCCATCTGCTCCCGATGGTCGGTAAGTACAAATCCGCCGCAAGCCGGGACATCAAAGACCCGCTGATTCACTGCGCCCTTCATCTGTCTGCTGGTACAATTAAAACCAACCTTGGACATGGGATAAAACGCGGGCAGATCATTATAGTAATCCAAAGAAGGCAAATAACGCCAGCTTCCTTTTTCCAGCAACTCATGCCAGCCCTCATCACCCACAATAAGCGGCTTAAACGGCAGCAATTCACGCACACATGAAAGACGGTATCGACGCGTGGCCTCCCATGTGATCAAGCCTTCAAAGGAAAGTCTGTTCTCGTCAGTGGGTAAATTTTCAATCTTTTCAAGCAACTCAGGATAGGAATTACGCAAAAATTCTTCCACCGAAAGCTCGGCCCGCTCACCGAATTCAGTTGCCAGCTCCGGCACCTTCTGCTGTAAATCAGCGTCAAGCTCGCTCGAGCGTAAATACTTATCCACCGCATGGACCATGGAATTGCCTAGAAACGAGACATCTGCCCGCCATTCCTCACGCCCGGACAGCCCCGGCTTAAAACGCCCTACATCCGTTGCCAGCGGCAGATAAAAAACATTGTCAAAGCCCTTATCACGCATGATCTCCAGATTCCCGGCATCATAAGTAAATATGGCGGTCAAATCAGGCAGCACGTCAGCGTAACGGTAGAGAATCAAATGCGGATTATCCACAAACCATGAAGCCAGTGGAAGTTTTAATTTAAGCAGCAAATCAGTAAGTTTACCTTCCCGGTCAACTCCAAAATGGTTCACGGTCAGAGCAAAATCGGGTTTAAATTCCACCACCGTGCGCAGCAGATCTTCTACGAATCCTTCGCGCACCGTATCGCCAGTGCCAATATCCACACTACGAAATTCTATACCCAAACGTTCCAGCGCAGCGGTAATCTCTCCCATCAAAAAATAAGTACGATGAAAGAAAAGCACTTTCGGTTTTTCATTGCGAAATTTCGGATAGGCAACCTCGGACCAGAAATCCACTGGCGCGGACTCTTTCTCATCTTCGAGAGTGTTACCGATAGCAAGATACCATTCCCGATCCAGCCGTTGGTATAATGGGATTTTCAGCAGCTCCAACGGACCGTTTCCATTCTCAGCACGCCACGTACGAAGCTGCTCCAGAACCTGCACAGGATCACCGCTCAGCCACGTAACCTGCGGGTGATCCCGAAATTTTTCCGCCCCGGAAACTTCAGCAATCAACGGATCATTATCCAGCACTGCCACCGGACTTGATTTCAGCAATTCTTCTATACATACGCCAAGTCCTGCGCCAAGCAGCACAGGTAACTTACCGGACGCAACAGATTCAGCAAGACCGCGCTCGCGCTCCGCCCCTTTACGTCCCCAGAGGTGCCATTTCTTGCCGTCCACATGGATACGCACGTCCGCAACGCAGTCCTGATCCATCACTGGTTCAACAGTATAAGCTAGTTTCGACATATTGATTATGTATGTCATGACAGCACGCTATGACAATGCTTGATTGATATTTTTTTGAATAAGAAATGAAGAGTTTACGGATCAGTCTTTCATTCGTTATAGCTGACGCAAGCGTGATTTCAAAATTTCAAATATATAAATAAAAAATGAATATGATTAACAAAGCACTACAGACCGAAAGCAATATGAATTTTCTGGATATGGAAACATGGGAAAGAGCTGAACATTTTACCTTTTTTCAATCTCTTTGCACCAGCCGCTACGGCTTCACAATTCAGCAGGATGTGACAGAACTTTTCAATTACCGCAAAGAGCAGAATAACGGTTCAACCAAGATCCGCTTTTCATCCATGCTCTATTATCTGGCAACCCGCGCAGCTAATGACGTCCCGGAATTCCGCACCCGTATTGTGGACAAAAAGCCTGCTATCTTCGATGTGATCCATCCGGCATTCACTTATATCCCAAAGGAACGCAGTCTACACGCCAACTGCCTTTGCCGGCTCGGGCAGGATTTCAGCGAAACCGCCGCCAATATCGAAATAGCCCGCCAGAGTGCAGATGAAAAACCGACTCTCACCCCCGCAGGTGGAGAAAAGCCGAATTTGTTCTATTTCAGTGTGGTAAACGGGGTGGCTTTCACATCCGCCAGTAACCCTTGGGGTAACTGCAATACGGATTCAGTACCGCGAATCCTGTTCGGGCATATCACTGAGAACGAGTCCGGCAGAAAGATCATGCCCGTGGCAGTGGAAGCCCTGCACGGTCTCATGGATGGCAAGCATTTTGGAGATTTTTTCAGTAAATTTGATACGATGTGCAAGAAGCCGGGGGCGTATTTGTAAATGTACATTTTTATTTTTACCAACATTTTAACAAACGAGATTTAATATGGAATATGTAGAACTATGCCCCTTTTGCCGCAGTGAACTCAACCATGGAGCAATTGTATGTGCTCACTGCAATGCCCGCAAAGGAACCCATGCAAACATTGGCCAACTAATTCCGCTATGGGCAGTAGCTTTATTGGGTTCTTATATAACTGAAAATATATACTTCTATTTATTCCCAGTAGCGCTATTGGGTTTTAGCTACTACGGATTACAAAAAAGATGGTTTAGATATTAGGAGGTGTTAGCATTTAGATTATGTTCTAGTCGCATTTTCTTGTGCCAATCCCTTAAGAAACCCCACCTTCTCCCCCGCCCGTTTCTGCTTTACAGCATATTCAGCGCGATACGCAGCACGTTTATCCGGGAAGGATTCATACACTTCCATGGTCGCAGGAAGGCGGCAACGGGTGTACTTTGCACCCTTGCCGAAATTGTGTTCTTCCAGCCTACGCGCAGGATCGGTGGTTACTCCGCAGTATAAAGAATTGTCGCTGCAACGCAGCAGATATACGTACCATGTGCTCATAAATCGGGCATAGCTGTTAGTTCCGGCACGGTCAAAACTTAATTCACAAACTATATTTACGGATTAAGTCCCGATAGCACCCATTTAACCTTGCATTCTGCGGGCTGAGCATATATTTTGTCGAGCTTACTAAGTTCATGATCGCGGACCGCCATATTTACTGCGGATCGCGAATATATATAAAAGATATCATTCAATTTTTTGCCTTATCTGAGAGAGCTAAAAAGCCCAATCCGGAGACCAGATGCCCAGAATTACTATTTCATCCCTTGAGAAATCATATAACGGGGAAGACCTTTTCAGCGACCTTTCATTTGAAGTGAGTGCCGGAATGCGTCTTGCCGTGGCCGGTCCCAACGGTTGCGGCAAATCCACCCTACTCAAACTCATTGCCGGAAAAATCGAACCGGACGGTGGAGTGCTTTCCATTTCCAAAGGTGCGCGCCTCGGTTACGTTGCGCAGGAACTGACCGGGGAAATTCTCGAAAACACCCTGCTCAGTTGGGTACTCTCCGCGCTGCCTTCTTGGAATACGCTCTGGGAGCAATGGGAAGAAGCCGGACAGAATAATGACCAAGCTCACATGGAAAGACTTTCCGAAAAGCAGGCTGAACTTGAGCACCAGTTCGGATACAACCCCGAACACAAAGCCCGTACCATCCTGACCGGACTGGGTTTTTCCGAACATGACCTGCTCAGCAAAATCAAAGAACTTTCCGGCGGCTGGCGTGAACGCGCTAAGCTGGGCCGTGTCCTGCTCCAAGGTGCGGATTTACTCCTCTTGGATGAACCCACAAACCACCTTGACCTTGAGGCTGTGGAATGGCTGGAAAGCTACCTGCTTTCCTTCCGTGGCGCGGTAATTTATGTAGCCCATGATCGTATCTTTCTGGATAAGGTCGGTACCCATGTTCTTTTTCTCGGGGCCGGGCGTCCGCAAGTCAGGCGCGGTAATTTTACTGAATTTCTTAAATGGCAGGCAGAAAACGCAGAGCAGCGCAGCCGCGAAGCCGCCAAGCTTTCCGCACGTATTGAAACTGAGAACTCATACATCAACCGCTTTCGAGTAAAGGCCCGTAAGGCCGCGCAGGCACAGTCCAAAATCAAGAAAGTGGAAAAAATGTCCAAGGAACTCAACAAGATTAAAGGTGAAGCCGAACTCAACCGTTCCGGCAGAACTTTGAGCTTCCGCCTCCCACCCACCGCACGCGGAGATAAAGCCGCCATCAGTGTGGTTGATCTTGAATTTTCATATGACGGCAAGCCGCCTTCCATCTGGCCGCTACTTAATTTCCAGCTTTTCCGGGGCAAGAAAGTTGCCCTTGCCGCACCGAACGGGGCCGGTAAATCCACCCTGCTCAAAGTGATCATGGGCATGCTCGAAGCCAACACAGGATTTGCTAAAGTAGGACAAAACACCTCATTGGCCTATTTCAGCCAGCACCAAAGCGACATCCTGCGCGATGAAATGACTGCGCTTTCCGAAATCCGCCGCCTCTGCGATCCTGACACAACCGAAGAACAACTTAAAAGTGTACTCGGCCTGTTTCTGCTGGGCGAGGGGTATTTCGAACGCAAGGTTTCTGCCCTTTCCGGTGGAGAAAAAAACAGGCTGATTCTCGCATCTCTTTTCCTGTCACGGGCCAATCTGCTCATCCTTGACGAACCCACCAACCATTTGGACCTCGAAAGTCGGGAAGGATTGATCCGGGCCTTGAAGGATTATGACGGAACTCTTTTCTTTGTAGCGCATGACCGTTACCTGCTCGGAGAGGTCGCCGACGAAATCTGGGCTTTGAACGACTCGGGATTTGATACTTTTCATTCTTTTAAAGAATACGATGATCATCGTAAGGAAAAGCTTGCAGCACCCGCAGCCCGATCCGACTCCGCTGAACCAAATGACAGCCACAAGCCTGCCAAGCGCAAGCTGAGCAAAGAAGACAAACGAAGACAGGCTGAAATCCGCAATGCCCTGTACAAAGAACTAAGACCCAAGACCGCCGAGTATGAAAAGCTCGAAAAGGACCTTGAAAAAACCTTGGAAGATCAGGGTGTGATGGAAGAAAAGCTTAACGATCCAGAGTTGTACAGCGACGGCGCAGCAGCAGTGGAGCTAAATTCCCGCTACACCGAGACCTGTGCATGGGCTGACGAGCTGATGGAAAAGATGGCTGTTCTCGAAGAAGAAATTGCCGAACTGGAAGAACGCAAGAAGCAGCTTTTGGAAGAAAATTAAGATGCCTCCGGCGGCTGGGGAAGGGAAACTTTTGCAAAAGTTTCCCTTCCCCAGACCCCATCCCTTCAAAACCTTTTATTAAGCTTCGCTCTGAAAATTCTTAAATCTGTTGTTAATCATGACCAAAACAAATCCAATTCAAGTTGTTGCAGGCGTCATCTGGAAAGATGGACTTTTCCTTTCTGCTGAGCGCCCCACAGGCAAAGATTACGCCGGGTGGTGGGAATTTCCCGGCGGTAAGGTTGAAATAAATGAATCCTTGGGCGATGCGCTGGTGCGTGAATTACAGGAAGAACTGGGTATAACTCCCACAAATTTTGACTTTTGGATGGAAAAAACAGTAGAGTACCCCGAATACACGGTACACTTAAATTTCTTCGACATCTGGGAATTCTCCGGTCAAGTGTCATCACTTGAAAATCAACGCTTTGACTGGTTCGACCTCAAAAACATGCGCGAAGTAAAATTCCTTCCAGTAAATTACGAAATCTTAGAAATGTTGAAAGAACGGGAACTTAATTAATAAGATCCCTCCCCGCACAATCTGCCTGAGAAAAAGGCGAAGCCCTATTAAACGTTTTTGGGATTCTTAAACCCTTTTTACAAAAAGGGTTTAAGCCGCCGGAGGCATACAGGAGACACACATGAAAATCATCGATTTGATTAATAAAAACGGACAATTCATCTCTTTGGAATTCTTTCCCCCTAAAGATCGCGAATCATGGCCCAAATTCTTTGAAGTTGTTGAAAAGCTCAAAGTACTGAATCCCCTTTTTGCTTCCGTTACTTACGGCGCAGGAGGCGGAACTCAGGACAATTCACTTGAAATTGTTAAAAGAATGAAGCAGGATGCAGGGATTGAGCCTCTTGCACACCTGACCAGCGTCGGTGCCAGCCCGGAGAACATCAGTAAATTTGTCTCTGCTCTTCAGGAAGCAAACGTTGAAAATATCCTTGCTCTGCGCGGCGATGCCCCTGTCGGGGATGAAAATTTTGATTTCAACACCCAGCCCTTCAAACACGGCTCCGATCTTGTCACCTACGTAAAAGATCAACATCCCGGTGTAGGTATCGCAGTGGCAGGTTACCCTGAAGCGCACCTTGAATCACCTTCTATTAAAGAAGACTTCAAATGGATGAAATACAAAATAGACGAGGGCGGAGAGTTCATCATCACCCAGCTCTTTTTCGATAACCGGGTCTACTTTGATTTCTGCGACAGGCTTAAAGGAATGGGCATTGATGTGCCTGTGCTGCCCGGAGTGCTGCCCATCATGAGTCTCAAATCCGCAAAATTTATTCTTTCCCTGTGCGGCGCGGCCATTCCCGGTAAATTCCTGAGTGCACTGGAAAAAGCCCACGCAGACGGCGGCGATGATGCGGTCTACAAACTGGGCATCGAATTTGCCACCAGACAGGCACAGGAACTGCTCGACGGAGGCGCACCCGGAGTGCATCTCTATACATTGAACAGAGCTAAAGCCTGCCTTGAAATCGGTCAGGCATTAAAATTTTAATACGGCTATTGAACAGGCAATTGCTTACATTGCCGCAAGCGATTAACAGACAAACCGGACTGCCGATGGTCCGGGTCAAGAATACGGAGGTTTAGCTATGAGTACCAAAAATCCCAGAGTTGCTGTTGTAGGGGCCACAGGCGCGGTTGGCCGTGAAATGCTCAATGTCCTTGAGCAGCGCGACTTTCCCGCATCTGAAATTGTTCCTTTTTCTTCTGCCCGTTCCGCCGGAACCAAGGTTCCCTATAAAGGCGAAGAGCTGACCGTTATCGAGCTGAAAGAAGATTCCTTTGAAGGATTTGATATTGCTCTTTTCTCCGCAGGTGGCGGAACCTCCGAAAAATTCGCTCCCCTTGCTGCCAAAGCAGGCTGCGTAGTTGTGGATAACTCCAGCGCATGGAGAATGGACCCCAAAGTGCCCCTCGTTGTTCCCGAAGTTAACCCCGAAGACCTCGACTGGCATCCCGGCATCATCGCCAACCCCAACTGTTCCACAATCCAGATGGTTGTTGCGCTAAAACCCATTCACGATGAAGCCAAGATCAAACGTATCATCGTTTCCACCTATCAGGCTGTTTCCGGTACCGGACAAAAAGCCATCACCGAGCTTGAAACTCAGGTGAGCAGACTTTTCAACGGCAAAGAAGTGGTTCCCAGTGCCTACCCGCACCAGATCGCCTTCAACTGCCTGCCCCACATCGATGTTTTCATGGATAACGGCTACACCAAAGAAGAAATGAAAATGGTCAACGAGACCAAAAAAATCATGGGCGACGATTCCATCAAGCTAACCGCCACAACCGTGCGCGTGCCCGTCTTCTACAGCCACTCCGAATCCGTGAACATCGAAACCGAGGAAAAGGTAACTGTTGAGGAATGCCGCAACTTGCTTGCCAGCTTCCCCGGCATCACGGTTATGGATTTCCCCGAAAAAAACATCTACCCTATGGCAATTGACTGCGCAGGGGAAGACGATGTTTTCGTAGGTCGTATCCGCGAAGATGAAACCATCGAGAACGGCCTGAACATGTGGATTGTTTCCGACAACATCCGCAAAGGCGCCGCGCTGAACACCGTACAGATCGCCGAGACTCTGATTGCACGCGATTTGGTTCGTGTGAAATAGCCTCCGGCGGCCCTTCGGGAACCAAAGAAACTTTTTAATAGTTTGAACTCAACCTGCTAAAAGGTGCCTTTAAAAATTAAAAACGGTGAAGCCGAGTAAACTCAGCTTCACCGTTTTTTTTATTTAATTGGCTACAATTTTTAACTTCTTCGATCTCTGAATCTACGAACTGCTAACAGAAGAATAGCGGCTCCCAATAAAGCCATAAGCTCGAACTTCACGCCCGCGTTAGGATTCATAACACAACCGCTGGATGATGTGCCGCCGATTACAAAAGGGTCGGTGATCTGGCCTAAAACCGGGTCTGCGTCATAGTCTCCGTTGTCTTTGACAACGAAATGGATGTAATAATGCGTTCCATAAGTAACCGTATCAGTCAGAGCCAGATGATTTCCTGCAAGATCGGTGATCCACCAGTACCCGTCCGTAAACTGCGCTCCATTTGAAGAATAATTTTGATAAGGTGACGAGGAACTGTTGGAATCGTACAATTTCAGCAGCTTAAAATCTGAAACAGTGCCGCTAGGCAACTCTTTTGAGTCGATCATAAACGTTGCACACCCACCATTGGTGTTGATTGTTGCATTAAATGAACAGATTGAAGCATAAGGCACAAAATCGTCAGTATTATAACTTGACCGCAACTGAGCCCCTGTCTTGGTCTTAGGAACAAAACCATCCACGTTAACTGTGATCCCTGTATCCTGAAAGCTGCTGGCCTGAACAGCCGGCACAGCTTGGTTGCCGATACCTATTTCAAGATATGCATTGGGCTGTGCTGCCCTGCCAAAATTAATCAGAGTCGACCCGGCACGATCCTCAAAGCCAAACCCATAGGCAGCAGTAAGACCTTTAAGAGCAGCTCCGTAACTGTGATAATTGTCCGGCTCAGTTGGCTGAGCTGTTCCAAAAACAACCCCTTTGCCCACAGCAGAATCAGCGGCGGCAACAATCGCACCATCCACAGCAGTTCCTCCCCACCAATAAGTGCTGGCATAGTCGCCGAGAGGGGTTCCGTTAAAATCTACAATACTTCCCGGGAACCCCCAACTCAATGCGGCAACAAAATCACCGACCACCCAGCCATAAAAGTCATTCACAATTCCCGCAGTCTTAGCTTCACCTTGGGGGGTATATTTAGGATTGTTGCCATAAATACCGGTTGCAGCATTCATATCAGCAAAGGTTGCCGTAATATTATTATTCCCAACCCCGGGTCCTTGCAGGCCGTTCGGAATCGGTGCCATTTGACCATTTCCGGAATTACCCTGAGCAGTAAATGTAATATCTCCATTAATATCCACTGTAACAAGATAATCGTATAACTGCTGCTGGGTTTTAGGATTACCAGTGGGCGAATTCCCTACCCCGCTAAACAATCCTGAAATTTTAATCGGTTTATTTTGAACGGTAGTTATCTGGTAAAGTGTAGTTTTTAAGTAATTAGTCCAATCGTGAAAATCAGGAACTTCCGCCGCTGTAGTAGGAGAAAGAACCCTTGCAAAATTTGCACTAGGCAATCTGTCTGAGGGAGAGGGTTGAACAGTCTGGTAATTAGGAGAACTGGACTTACCAAGAGCATCCGTAAGCACCTCGCTTGACACAGAGGTCAGCAAAGGACTGTTAGTAACAGTAGTGGTTGAATTCTGAACGATCAATGAAAGGGCGATTGCCGCATAATCAATATAGGTTAAATCGGCGTTGACCACACCATTAGTTACATCCAGTTCCATGGGCTGATAGCGCACTCCGAGGCTTGCATCACCTGAATTGGGATCAGTAGAGGGCTCAGAACATGGGGTAGCAGTAGGAGAACCACCAATTGAGAGATATATCCGTCCAGAAGGAAATGAATCCAGTTGAATAGAAGGAACTCCGGCAGGAACTCCATTGGCAACACTGGTCACACTGGTGAGAGATTTCATAGTATAGGACTGAGAAGTACTCAAAGCCTGAGCCCCGCTGGCATTATTGAAAGTACCTGAAATTAACCCGGCACCGCTCTGACAATTAAAAAAAGTAACATAAACATCATTAGCATCCTGCCCTGAAGCAAGGCTAAAAACGACAGGCACACCATCAGCAACAGCAACATACGGAAAACACAGACACAGCAAAAGAACTCTCAAAATCCCTTTCATACCCACCCCATAATATAATGCTATTAAAAGAACTTTTTTAATTATGCAGAACGGATACTACACATACAAACATTGTACAACATGGCTAAAAAAAATATTGCATCAAATGTATAAGACTAAAACTCCAAAAACAAATTTAAACACTATCATAAATAGAAATACAAACACGGCTACTTAGACATTTAAATTCAACTCATCTCCAGAATCTTCACTTGCGGAAGCCCACCCTTTGGCGGTAGGGTAACTTGGCTTTGCGGAAGAGGAATTCCCGAAGCTTATGGCGGTTATGATCCCTGATGGGGTTTAAATAAATTTACGGAGTCCGGAATTGATTAGAAAAGTAGACAGTAACGAATATATTGATGCCATGCTTTCCGCCATGCGCGCGGGAACTGATAAAATTTGTGCATTTTACGAGCACCGCATCGGATTGGTCTGCACCGATCCCAAACTCATGCTTATGCCTTGGGACGACCATCTGGTCCATCGCGGGGACGGTATTTTTGAAAGCATGAAATTTGTAGACGGCAAACTTTACCAGCTTCAACCACACCTGCGCCGTATGAAGCGTTCCGCCCGCACAATCAGCCTTGAACCACCCTGCTCTTGGGATGAACTCGGCGATATCATTCTGGAAGTAGCCGGAGCATCCGGTGTTGATTCCGGTATGGTCCGAGTAATGCTCGGTCGTGGTTCCGGCGGCTTCGGCATCAGTCCGTATGAATGTCCGGTTCCGTCCCTATACATCGTAGTATACAAACACGAACCCAAACCGGATTCGTGGTATGAAAAAGGCGTAACCGCTTTCAGAAGTAAGGTTCCGGCTAAACAGCCTTATCTGGCAACGATCAAATCCATCGACTACCTGCCCAACGTAATGATGAAAATCAATGCGAAGGAAGAAGGATTCGACGTGCCCTTCTGCTTTGACAGCCTGAGTTTCCTTGCAGAAGGAGCAACTGAGAATGTCTGCATTGTAAGCCCAGACGGTAAGCTGTATACTCCAAAATTTACCAACTCTCTGGCTGGAACCACCATTGCCCGAGCCCTCCAGCTCATTGAAGATGAGATTGAAGTAGATTTCCGAGCCATATCCGAAGAAGACATCCTGCTAGCAAAAGAAGTCATTATCTGCGGCACATCCATTGATGCAGTAGCCGTTGTGCGCTTCAACAAAAAGCCAATTCACGATGTTCGCCCCGGTCCCATCTGCAAACGCATGCGTGAGCTGCTGCAAAAAGATCTCGAAGAAACGGGGACACCGATTATTAAAAGCTAAAATTAAAGGCCGTGAATCTCGCTGGATTCACGGCCCTTTAAATTTCGTGCGTAACTTAAATACTACTTCTTAGCTGTCAGCAGCATAAGTGAAAGATAATTCGTTTTTTCCGGCACTTCGTTGATATCCAAATAAATGGCCTCGCCATCCAGCCCCAGACGGGTGTAAAACTTCACATCCATCTTACCTATTTCATTAACTGTTTCACGCAGTTCAGGAAAATTACGGTAGGCCTTCAGAATTACGGCATTATCAACGAGTTCCAAAGACTTGGCGAACTTTTCAGGATCGGCAACTCCAGAGGTGAGCAGTAGATTTTGACCGGACTCCACCAGCACCTGCTGCGATCTTGCGGCAGCGGCCTGATAGGAAGTAATGCCGGGTACAACCTCGAATTCAACTTCAGGGCAAAGCCGCTTCATGGTCTGCATCATGTAGCCGAAAGTGGAATAGATTAGCGGATCGCCGAGAGTCAGGAATGCTGCGGTTTTACCACCTTTCAAAAGCTGACAAGCAATACTGCAATTTTCTTCCCAAGCATCGTTCAGCACATCCTTATCGCGGGTCATTGGATAGCCCAGCTTGACCACTTCGCAATCATCACGCACGAATTCGGATGCTATTTCAAGTGAATGAGAATATTCGTTCTTGGTGGAAGAAGCAGCAAAAACCACATCAACTTTTTCAAGCACACGTACCGCTCTCACGGTCAACAGATCAGAATCACCGGGGCCGACCCCGATACCGTATATTTTTCCGGAATTATTCATTTATTTCTCTTTGTTATTAAGAAGGAAGTCCGCAAGAATCTCCACGGCCTCCACATTTCGCGGACCGGGCCGGGAAAAAACCGACTCGTCCACCTTTAAAATTCTATTCTTGCGCACCGCATCAATCAACTTGAAATGGCTGCGTTCATCGGGCATGACCGGAGATGGATTCATACGCCCAGTCTGATAAACATAGTTCTGCGGATTAATCCGCATTAACTCTTCTTCACCCATGCGTACGATCTTTTTATGGTTGCCGACACAATTAAATCCCCCGGCATGGCGGATAATATCATTCACAATGGAACCCTGCCCTGCTGCCAGCAGATTAGGATAACGTATTTCAAAAAAAACGGTCGGCAGAACTGAAGAAGTTACATACTTTTGCAACACCGCATTAAGCCGCACATTCATTGAATCAATCAATTTATCTGCTGCCCCCGGCTCCCCGGTAAGCACGCCCAGCCTGCGAATTACGGAAAACATTTCCTCAAACGAGGCCACCTGAAACATAGCGCAGGGAATCCCCCTGACTTTGAGCGGTTCAAGAGCTGTAGCAGCCTGCGAACGTCCGGCCATCTGCAAGACAAGATCAGGCTTTAGAGCCACGATCAGTTCCGGATTGGGCCGCATATGAGTACCGATGGACGGCAGGACCGTAATCTGTTCTGGATAATGATCCGCAGCGGTGCGGGCCACCAGCCTATCGCCGAGATCCATGGCATAGAGAATCTCATTGAACGATCCATACAAGGCCACGATACGCTTAGCCGGAGCCTGCAAAGTGACTTCATTGCCGAAGTCATCGGTAATGGAAACCGCCGCCTGCCCCTCGAACGCAAAAGTACCTGCGAAACTAATCAGCAGCAGGAGAAAAAAGAACCTGCGGAACATGGAGACTCGGATGCTCCACAATCGCAACAGATGTTTCATAAACATTTGAAATATTTTCCTCTGTAATTACTTCAGCAGGCGAACCATCCAGCATGACTCTTCCCTGAGAAAGAAATACCAGACGGTCGAAATAAAGGGCCGCTAAGTTGAGATCATGGATCACGCAGACAATGGTAGCCCCGTCGCGGTTCATCCTTTTCAGGAGATCAAAAAGCTCAATTTTCCCGGCAACATCTACACCGGAGGAAGCTTCATCAAGCACCATGATCCGGGCTTGCTGAGCAACAGTACGAGCCATAAGCACCCGCTGAAATTCTCCGCCTGAAAGCTCGGCAACCGAACGCTCTGTCAGGTGGCTGATACCTACTCTTTCGATGGCCTCGGTACAAATCTGCTCATCCTCGACATCATAACCGAAAAAACCGGAACCATGGGCATAACGTCCCATCATAACCATGGATTTAACGGTCAATCCAAAAGCCGGGTCCACCCGTTGCGGAAGAACTGCCATAAGGGAAGCCAGTTCGCGAGGACGGTATGAATCAACCGTGCTACCATCAATCTCAATCCGCCCATTCAATGGAGAAAGGACACCGGAGATTGAAGAAACAAGAGTGGTCTTGCCGCTCCCGTTGGGACCGAGTATGGCGGTCATGGAGCCTGCGGGCAACTCAAGGTCTAACCCGTGCAGGACTTCGCGCCCTCCGTATCCGGCCTTTAACTCCGTAATCTTGATCATGCGCTAACTCCCCCCCCTTCCGCCATTAAATCCGGAGCGGAGTACAATGCAGAAGAACGGTCCGCCAAGCAAGGCAGTAACCACACCAACGGGAAGTTCCTCCCCGCCGGAAAGCAACGAACGGGCAATTACATCAGACCAGACCAGCAACAATCCGCCCAGCAGGGAAGATGAAAGCAAAAGCGGCCTGTGTTCTGCGCCCTGAAACATGCGCACCAGATGAGGAACAATCAGTCCCACAAATCCGATAATCCCGGAAACAGCCACCGCCGCCCCGGTCAACAGCCCGGAACCGATGAGCAAGGCCATACGTACTTTTGAAACATCCATGCCCAGATGGCGGGCCTGAGTCTCGCCAAGGGAAAGGATATCCAGTTCACGCGAGTAGAATACCAGCGGAATCATCCCGGCGATGAAGTACGGCAGAAAAAGAGTAAGATGACTCCAGCCACGGCCCTGAAAACTGCCCATAATCCAAAAAACAATGGACGTTACAGACTCTTCATCAAGTGATTTTAGCAGAGAAATTAACGCGGAAAGAAAAGTCGCAACCACGATCCCAGCCAGCACCATGGTTTCACGCCGAAGCCTTCCACCGATCCTGCCCAGCATGAGCACTGCTCCAAGCGCGGCCATGGCTCCGGCAAGAGCTGCCAGCGGCAGAAATAGATTCCCGAATCTGGACCAGAGTTCCGCGCCGAGCATTGTCGAGCCGGAAAAAATCGCCAGACTGGCCCCAAAAGCCGCACCGCTGCTCACTCCAAGGGTAAACGGATCAGCAAGCGGATTACGCAGGATACCCTGATAAATTGTACCAGCAACAGCCAGCGACATGCCCACCAGAAAAGAAAGACAAACCCGGCTCAATCGCAGGTCTATAATGATAAAAGAAAGTGCTGAATCAACTTTCTCGCCACCCAAACCTAAAGTAGTTTTAAAGACCGCCAAGACCTGAGCAGATTCAGTGGGATAAGCCCCGAAAAGACAGGCGGCGAAGATAGAAATAGGCACGAGCAATGATAGTACAATGACTGCCTGCGCCCTTCTGTTACCTAAAAATTCCATCCTCACCGCCCGATTTAATTAATGGTCGCCAAGGTGTTCAAAAGCTACCTTGAGGTGGTCAACCCAAATGTCCAAAACCTGCGGGAATTCAGCGGTACCCTTAAGCACGGGGACACACTTGTAACCCAGCTTGGACAGCTCGGATTTCCATGAATCAGCCTCATCTCCAGCCATATCGTTACGGGCATGGTCACCGGCAACAGACATGTAAGGCATGAGGTAGACTTTCTTAGCATTGCTCTTTTTGAGCAGAACCTTAACTTCATCAAGGGAAGGAGCGCCTTCAACTGTTCCAATGAAAATCTTTGGATCAACCTTGGAAAAGTAATCCTGAGAAGCGGGGTAGTAGATATTCGCAGCATGGTGGGTTCCGTGGCCCATGAGTACAACTGCATCCTTGGCTTTGCGATCCTTGGGAATGTTGGCGATAATGGCCTTTACAGTGCGCTGCATATCTTTGTCGGAATAAAGAAGCGGCTTACCTACGGTTACTTTAGTAATACCCTTGGGCATGCCCTCGAACCTTTTTACGGTATCACTGATGCCTTCGAACTCTTCACCGGGAATGGTATGCAGGGACTGCACGGCCACATGGGTAAAACCTTCGTCCATCATCTTGGTCATAGCCATAACCGGGGAATCAACCGCGCGGCCTTCTTTTGCCAAAATATTTCTGATGATCGCGGAAGAATAGGACCAGCGGACAGGCACACCGGGAAATGCTTTTTTCACAGCCTTGTCGATTGCGTCAAACGCAGGCTTGGTTTCAGGCATGCTGGAACCGAAAGCAGCCAGCATAATACCTTTTTTTACAGCCTTTGCTTCACCGTGTCCGGCCAAGGCCAGTGAAGGAACCATAAGAACACAAACAAGAATAAAAGCGGGGAAAAATTTGAATTTGTCCCCAAAACGGCACTGCATAACAGTCTCCTGTAATTTGGGGGGCTTGAAGAGAATGGAGCCACGCACGCAGATTACGCGCAAAGCAGTTTTTGACAGATAAAAGCCCCGTTATCCGTCAAAATGATCGTGATTTGCGCCCAGGCAGGTCTTCCGACTCGTCCTATTTCACCCTGCCTTCCCGAATTGAAATTCAGTGGCACGCCGAACCGTACTGGTCCGATCACATGGGGAGAAACTATATAGGACTTACGGCGGCGGGTCCGTTCCCGATTTTCACGGGATTCCCTATTAAGCTCGTTAGAGCACCGTAGGCAAATGCTTGATATGTTTGTTCACTCACATTGTCAACGTAAACGCACCGAGAGCGGGCCATCACCAATTCCCGGCCAGATACGGATCATCCCCAACAGAGCACGCAATGTGGTCCAGATTCCGGCCACAATCCATATCCAAAACAACATGCTTTGCGGATGAATCCAATCTACCACAAAAAGAAGCGCAGAACTTGTCAAAACAGCAATGAGCATGGCGTTTCGTAGATAACGATAATCTCCGGTCCCCAAATGAATTCCATCCGTGGCAAAGGAAAGTGCGTTAATGGGTTGAAGAAAAGTAACCGCCAGCCATGCCGGACCGAAAACCATAGCTGCCTCTTCCGGCACCAGCATCCAGACAACGGGTTGCTGACCAAGATACATACCGATGGTCAGCAGCACCCCAGTCCCGAAGCTCCATTTGCAAACCAACGCGGCTACCCTGCGAGCTGTCCCCCGGTCTGCGCGTCCCATAAAATAACCCACCAACGACTGGCCGCTGATAGCAAAAGCATCCAGAAAAAGAGCTAGAAAAACAAAGAATTGGCGGATGGCCTGATGCGCAGCACCGGATTCCGCCCCGGCTTTGGTGGCAAAACGGGTACAGAGCAGCAGAAACATACAGACGCACCCGGTGCGTACAAACATGTCCCCACCGATAACAAAAAGCCTGCGTGCGTCAGCAAAGCTGAATCCGGTATTAAATCCGTAATGCTTGCGAACAACCAACACCGCCCAAACCGCACCGATCCATTGACTGATGGAACTTGCCAAAGCAGCGCCACCAACTCCCATCTCGGGAAACGGGCCTTGCCCAAAAACAAGACACCAATCCAAAACGACATTAATCGCGTTCATCCCCACCGCAATCCACAGCGGAGAGCGCATATCCTGATAGCCACGCAAAGACCCAAAGCAGGCAAGAACAATCAAAACAGCCGGTCCGCCAAGCAATCGGTAACTCATATAATCTACAGCCAGATCACGGACATTTCCTTCCCCGCCCATCATCACCGCAATATTGCTCAGAAAAGGAAAGACAAGGAGAATCAACGCCATTCCCAGCACAGCGGAAATACCGGCCGCCATCCAGCCCAAGGACGAAGCACGCTTGAGATCATTTTTGCCCAGTGCATGGGAAACTTCAGTCTGGGTGCCGATGCCAAGGAATCCGAAAATCCAGAACACGGAAGAAAAGACAATGGTCCCGATACCCAGCGAGGCGAGAGCTTCCGGGCCAAGTTTGGCAACAAAAGCGGTATCCACCAGCCCGGTCAAAGGCTCGGCGACCATAGAGAAAAGAACCGGAATTGCCAGTGTAAGCAATGTCCGGTTCGGTTTATCTTCAAACGGATGTATTTTTTCTGTCATTACTATTTAATATTTTCTTTGAACCACTCTTCAAACAATTCCATCGCACGTTTGCCATACAATTCTTTGCGAACCCGTTTGGGCGCGCGTTTATTCAAAGCAGGCATGAGTCCGAACTGCACGTTGGAGGGCTGAAAATTCTTTTTCTTTTCGCGCAGATGCCCAAGCAATGCGCCCATAGAAGTTTCCGGCGGCGGCGCGGGAAGGTCATTTCCTTTGGCCTGCTCAGCAAGCATGCGCCCTACCCAGAGTCCGCAGGCAGCAGATTCAAGATAACCTTCCACCCCGGTAATCTGTCCGGCAAGATGAATGCGCGGATCAGCCCTTAAAGCCAACTTATCGTCCAGCACTTCAGGGGCATTGACGTAGGTGTTGCGATGAATAGAACCCATGCGCAAGAATTCAACATCTTCAAGACCGGGAATCATGCGAAAAATACGTTTCTGTTCCGGGTACTTGAGTTTGGTCTGAAAACCTACAAGGTTAAAGGCGGTCTTGTCCTTGTTCTCGGCACGAAGCTGAACCACGGCATGGGCCTGCTCTTCTGTGCGCGGATCAATGAGACCGACAGGCTTAAGAGGACCAAAGGATAAAGTTTTCTCGCCACGGTCAGCCATTTCCTCAATAGGCAGGCAGCCTTCGAAATGGATTTCCTTTTCGAACTCACGAGGAACCACCCGCTCACCTTCTTTGAGTTCTTTGATGAAGGTCTTGTACTGCTCTTCGTTCATGGGGCAATTCAGGTAATCATCATCTTCAGGCTTGTAACGGGAACCGTAAAAAGCCACATCCATGTTCACAGAATCGCGACTGACAATGGGTGCGATGGCATCATAAAAATAAAGACGCTGTTCGCCAATCTTGGAGATAAGGCTCTCAGTCAAACCTTCAGAAGCAAGCGGACCTGCGCTAACAACGATCTTTGAAAAATCAGCCAATTCAGGATCATCAAGGGAACTTATTTCCTTGCGGACCACAGTAATAAATTCATTCTGCTCAATAATCTCGGTAACCAGCTTGGAAAAAACCTCGCGATCTACTGCCAAAGCGGAACCTGCTGGAACACGGGCCTGCATAGCTGCTTTCATAAGCACGGAATCAAGGGCTTCCATTTCTTTTTTGAGCACTCCAATGGCTGTATTCAGCTCACCGGAACGCAGAGAATTTGAACAAACCAGCTCAGCCAGACCGGGTAGATGATGGGCCTCGGAATATTTATCGGGCTTCATTTCATAAAGGACCACCGGAACTTCAGCCTTAGCCAGCTGCATTGCACATTCACATCCGGCCAGCCCACCACCGATTATTGCGATTTTATCCACGTATATTACTCCAAAGTCGATTGAATTTTTTGATTATCTAAACTAATAAATTATAGATGTGTTTCGCGATCCTGCCAAATTATACATAACTCATCATTTATGACCGCACCAATCTTAAAAATCAAGAACCTGACCACATCTTTCGCCACTCCGGGCGGAATCATCAAGGCTGTGGATAATGCCAGTCTGGACTTAGGGCAAGGAGAAACTTTAGCCATTGTCGGGGAATCCGGCTGCGGCAAGACCGTACTATCCCTCTCGGTGATGGGACTTATTCCCGATCCACCGGGGCGGATTACCGAGGGGCAGGTCATCTACCGAGATCAAGATCTTGTCCAACTCTCTGAACAGGAAATGCAAAAAATCCGCGGCAATCACCTATCCATGGTCTTTCAGGAACCCATGACCTCGCTCAATCCGGTCTTCAAAATCGGAGACCAGATCGGCGAAACATTGCGTCTACACAAAGGCATGGACAAACAACAGGCAGCTGAAGCCGCTGTTGATGCCCTAAAATTAGTCGGCATTCCCAATCCGCACAAACGACTCAACAATTTCCCCCATGAACTGAGCGGCGGCATGCGCCAGCGGGTCATGATCGCCATGGCTCTGATCTGTTCCCCGGAAGTCCTCATTGCCGATGAACCTACCACCGCTCTAGACGTGACCATCCAATCACAGATTCTGCGTCTGCTGGATGATCTCAAGCACAAAATGAACGGTTCACTCATGCTCATCACCCACGATCTCGGCGTGGTGGCAAGGGTAGCCACACGGGTAGCGGTTATGTATGCGGGACAGATTGTTGAATCCGCATCTATTTCTGAGATTTTCAAAGACCCGCTACACCCGTACACCCAAGGACTGCTGAATTCAGTGCCGAGACTGGGCTGCCGCACCGAGCTCATCCCCATTCCGGGCAATGTTCCGGCACTACTGGACCTGCCGCAGGGCTGCCGCTTCCATCCACGCTGCGAACGGGCATTTAACCTTTGCCGGGAACAGGAACCGCAACTTTTAAGTAAAGACGGCAGGCTGGTTCGCTGCTGGCTGCACGCTTAGATTAACAATCTTAAAATAAATCCTATTTACTATTACTAAAGTTAACGGACGCAACACTGCCATAAATGAGTTGAGAATGAATGAAAACATACTGGAAATTATAAACGTCAAACGCCACTACCCCGTCAGCAACGGTTTGCTGTCCCTCTCAAAAGCAACGGTCAAGGCAGTAAACGGCATCAGTCTTGAAGTGAAAAAAGGTGAAACCCTCGGCCTTGTGGGAGAATCAGGCTGCGGTAAATCCACCCTCGCCCGTCTGCTGACCGGGCTGGAAAAACCGGATCAGGGCAGCATAGATTTCAAAGGACGCAAACTTGATGAATGGACCGCAACCGAGCGAAGCACCATGATTCAGATGGTCTTTCAGGACCCGTATTCCTCGCTCAATCCGCGCCAGCGAATCGGAAAAATAATTTCCGAATCCATGCGCATCCATAAATCCGGTAACAAAGCTGAAATTCAACAACGAGTGGAAGAGCTGCTGGTTCAGGTTGGTTTGAGACCGGAACACCACAAACGCTACCCCCACGAATTTTCCGGCGGCCAGCGTCAACGCGTGGCAATCGCCCGGGCAATAGCCATGAACCCGGATCTTATTATTTGTGATGAACCTGTTTCAGCACTTGATGTATCCGTTCAGGCACAGGTCCTTAACCTGCTTAAATCCATTCAGAAAGAATTCGGAATGAGCTACGTTTTCATTTCCCATGATCTTTCAGTGGTCAGCCATATCAGCGACCGGGTAGCGGTCATGTATCTCGGTCAGCTCATGGAAATCGCCACAGCCGAAGAACTTTATCATAATCCTCAGCACCCTTACACCCAGATACTACTTGATGCCGTCCCGGTCCCGGACCCGGAAATTCAAAAGGAAGATGTAATCATTGCCGGAGACATGCCCAGCCCCATTTCACCACCCTCCGGCTGCCCGTTTCATCCACGCTGCCCTAAAGTCATGGAGATTTGTTCGCAGGACCAGCCTGAACCTAAAGAAACAGCAAACGGACATAAAGTAGCCTGCCATCTGTATTGATTGAAACAGACACGAGATCAAATAAAATAAAAAGGCCGGAGCATCAGCCCCGGCCTCTCAAACGATCAACAAAAAATCTACGTTTACTTAGCGCGTTCATTATAGGCTTTCGCCAGACCGCCGCCTGAAGTTTCGCGGTAGAGGCTCGGCAAGTCATGTCCTGTTTCCTTCATCACTTCCACAACCTCATCAAAAGGAATGCGGTGAGAACCGTCGGAAAGGATAGACATCTGGGCACGAGCAAGGGCGCGGGTGGAAGCGCAGGCATTGCGCTCAATGCAGGGAATCTGCACCAATCCGTCCACGGGATCACAAGTCAGACCAAGATGATGCTCAAGACCCATTTCCGCTGCGTATTCAATCTGACGCAGAGTACCGCCCATCAACTGAGTCGCAGCGGCTGAAGCCATGGCACAAGCCGAACCGACCTCACCCTGACAACCCACTTCAGCACCGGAAATTGAGGCATTGGTCTTGATCACGTTTCCGAAAAGTCCGGCTGTGGCCAGCGCACGCAGGAGATCATTTTCCTTAAGATCATGGATATCCTTAAGATAGCGTAAAGTTGCCGGGACAATGCCGCATGATCCGCAGGTGGGGGCAGTAACAATAATCCCGCCACCGGCGTTTTCTTCTGAAACAGCAAGAGCATAGGCTGTGGTCATACCGGTAAGCTGCATGTCCGGCCCGGCGTGTCTTGTACGGCGATAGTAGGATTTAGCCTGTCTACGCAGCCCAATGGAACCGGGCAGAACACCTTCTTCCTCCAAACCACGTTCAAGGGAGGCTTCCATGACTTCCCAGATTTCCCGCAGGAAATCCCAAATTTCAGGACCCTCACACTGCTCAACATATTCCCAGTAGGTGATGCCCTTATCTTCACAATGAGCCATGATATCGGCAATGGTACTCAAGTCATAGACGGACTCTGCACTGGAAGTGGAAGCTCCTTCCTCACGAATAGCTCCACCACCGACGCTGTATACTTTCCAGTCATCCACGACAGCCCCAGAGTCATCCAAGGCTTCAAAATGCATTCCATTAGGATGCTCAGGCATTTTATCCTCGGCTCTCCAGATCAACTCTGTTTTATCGTCACCAAGGACACTGAGTATGGCCCAGTCAGTAAGGTGTCCCTTGCCTGTGGCGGCAAGACTCTCAAAAAGGGTAACCCTGAACCGAGGTGCATCAGAATGTTTTTCCAAAAACCTTTCCGCAGCCATACGCGGTCCCATTGTATGACTGGAAGAAGGTCCCACTCCAATACGGTACAACTCTCTTAAAGACTCCATCTCTCCTGCCGCCTTGTAAAAATTTATAAATCATCCCCTGAAAACACACGCTGTGTTTGTCTTAATTAGAAACGCTTATATTACGATTTAATCAAATCAGACAACAAAAAAATACTGATCACGTGATCAGTGCCCGCAAAAATAGAACAAAAGAAATATAATTCACATATTTTCCGCTATAACGTCCCTAAACTGAAGCTTAAATAACATGAACGCAAATAAAAAGAAAAAACCTCCAGCGGTGAAACCGGAGGCTTTTAAAGATGCACTTGCAAGCGATTTTTAATCTACCAAACCTTCAGGCAGGTTCTCTACAAATTCCCTGATCTCATCCCGGACCTTACGAAAACAGTCCAGCTGCTCTTCATTAGAACCGCCCCGCTCCGCAATTTCCTTAGCCATTTTCGGCGGGTCATCAAAACCGACATGGACAACTTTGCTGCCCCCCGGAAAAAACGGGCATGTTTCATGGGCGTGGTTACATACTGTAACCACTATATCGATGGGAATATCCCTGAATTCATCGATATGGGTAGATTTCTGTCCTGAAATATCAACCCCGGCTTCAGCCATAACTTTTACTGCGGAAGGATTAAGCCCGTGGGTTTCAATGCCTGCGGAATAAGCATTAACAATGTCACTCTTAAGATGTCTGGTCCACCCCTCAGCCATCTGGCTGCGGCAGGAATTTCCTGTACACAAAAACAAAAGATTTATCTTGTTTGTCATCTATCACCTGCTTGAGTATTTTGCCAAAGAGGAAAACTTAATAAAAAAGCTTCCCGTTTGAGTCAAGCAAACAAACACTGCGTAATACAATTGACACAAGAAAGGCTATTTAAGCATACGGGCCTGATCTTTAATATAGTGGGGAAGTCTGATCTTCCATCTATCCAACTCAGACTGGCTGAAAACAAACTCCCCTTGGGTTGGAATAACGGGCTGAATCGAACTGACTGGTACCCCATCGAGGATTTTCATTACAATCTTCCCGGCAGCACGTCCTTGCACCTCACCGCTTAAAACCATTCCGCCAACAGCCTTATCTTTACCCACACTCATTTCCCAAAAAGCAAAAACAGGGACCGGAGAATTTTCTGATGTCCATCTCAACACTTCTTCGCCATCAATATTGTGCCCATCTTCAAATAAGCGGTGATATAAACCGATGACTATGGCCTTATAGCCATCATTACTAGCTCTCTCCACGGCCTCCTGCCATCTGCCGTAATCTGCAAATGATCTCACATCGGCTTTAATCCCACCAATTACCATACTATCACTGTCGCGGAAAACTGAATGCTTGAAAACTTGAGAAGTGGTTCCTTTATCCAGCAGGATAAGAGTTTTGCCCTCCCCAAAAATAAGCAAATCTTTCAAATACTTAACTGTCCTTTTGTAAAGAGGACGCTCGAGAACACCAGTAATATTTCTACCTAAAGGAGTATAGTTACGGGGATTATTGTTAATTCCCATATATACAACAGGAGTCTCAGTTTTTAAAAAACGTCCAGCTAAAAGCATCAAAGCATTATCGTCTGAAATCACAACCACATCCGGGTTTATTTTCAAATAATACTGCCAAGCAAGCTCAGCCTTTTCCAAATATTGAGCCGCAGTGACTCGTTTAGTATCCATCTGAAAATTGCACAGCTCAACCTGATCCTGAAATACAGACTCAAGCCCTGCTCTCTGTTCTTGATCCCAAGCATACTCAGCATGATAACTCTCAATAAAGAGCACCTTCGGTTTTGCCTGAACAGTTGTCACACACAAAACCAGTATGAAAAATACAAACGAACAAATTTTCTTTAGCATATCGTCCCTAAAAATTATTTCATTCTAAAAATCAATTAACCACCCAGACAGTACAACCTACAGCAGACTGGACAATCTTGGTAGAAACTGAACCAAACAGGAACTCTTCAGCCTTGCTGACCCCGCGCCGACCTATGACAATAGTACCGTAGCCACCCTCTTCACGAATACGCAAAATATCCATACCGATACTGCGTCCGGTAGAGCAAATGTCTGTTTCATGAAACGGAGACTTACAGCTTGCAAAATACTCAGCTCTCACCTCTTCCGGGTTAACTCCCATGGAAATTAGACTTTTCTCAGCTTCAGCCAGCTTTGCCATCATGGTATGCTCATTTTCACCGCACTGCTTTTCCCAGGCTTCATCATCCGGGAAAACATCCTTATCCGGTAACCTCTCCACATAAAGAAGGACAATCTCTCCACCGGAACAATTTCGGGCAACATTACCCACATATTCCACCGCCTTGAATGAATTGTCAGAACCGTCAAAAGCAACCAGCATCTTCATGGATTTCATTTAGATTTCCCTCCTGCTGTTTTAAGCAGCACGAAATTACTTATAAGCCACGTATTTCCTTTAAACTATTATTCATATCCAACATCAATTCATCCACGCTCTCATAAAAAACAGAACTGGAAGATGAAAAATGCATAAGTATATTATTCAATGATGGCGGAATGTAATCATAAATCTTGCGCAGATTAACAATCCGGTTCCCTATTACCACCGAATAATCACCCGGGCTTATTCCCGAAAGCATGGATGGATCAACGTTATAATCTTTCATGGTCTGAGGAGTGAAATTTGCTTTCCCCACAAGATAAATCAAAATGCTCCCCAATCCGAACACATCAAGACCGAAAGGGTTTTCATAGAGTTCAAAAGCATAATCAAAATCAATCCACCTGTAATCTCCGGTTTCGTACTCAACCCAAAGATGATCTCTACGGATATCGCCATGCTTTTCATCATTATCGTGCAGGAACTTAATAGCCTCACAAGCACCGATGTATTTCTCTAAAATATCAGGAAAATGTTCATGGAAGTAAGTGCGATGATCCACAGGAATATTATGAACCCATACATCGAGACGCTTGCCACGGATAATATCCAGCACCCGCACATTGTTCCCGACAGAATCATTCGCCGAATAGCCCTGCATAAATCGCATGTCGCCCCGGACCAGATCAAGTATTCGGGCCTCCTTGCGCGGACTCCTGAAACACTCGATCTTGAACGGGCCGATATTCATAGGAAATTTTTCGTAAAATACAAGCTTCAGGATCTGAGGCTGCTTGTTTTCAAGCCGCTTGCACCTTTTAACCCAGTACTTCGGATCATCTAGGCCAAACCTGCGCTCCATTTCATTCTTGGAAACAAGGAAATGCTCATCCCCAAGCTTAATAACATCACTGAAATCAATATTCATGAATTCGGTGGTATCAATATACAAATTCCCGAAACGGGAACTGCTGTAATCAGGCAGATGCGTCTTTATCAGGTCCCGGACTTCCTTGCTCATATCCACTCCCGCGGTTCAAGCTGTTCAGCAAATCCACTTCTGTCCTTACTTAATATCTAACACACCACCATCAATAATGAAAGAAAAACAGAGAAAAGTAGAGCGCGCCGATATGAATCCAACTTAAATATATTGTCAGTGACCTCTTGCCTGTTCTGCAATTGTATCTTAAATTCAAGGATTGAAATTAACACTTCAACCAATCCATTCTCAACAGAGGATTTCTTGACCCAAAAACATTATTCACTGGATGAACTTGGCTGGAAGGACTGCTTCAAAGACCAACTCGACATGGACAACGACGAAATGGTTCCCGCAAGGGTTACCATGACCCACAAGGGGCATTTGGTTGTTTCCACCGGGCAGTCCGAGCTGCTGCTGAAAATTGCCGGAAAAGGTATAGGCAGCTTAAACGAACAACCCACTGTAGGTGACTGGCTACTCATGGATCGCAAAACCATGGTGCCTGTACAAGTTCTTGAGCGAACCAGCCTGCTCCAACGTATGGCCCCCGGGCAGGAAGTAAAACTACAGCCCATTGCCGCCAACATCGATACACTTTTCATTGTTTCTTCCTGCAACAGCGAATTCAACTTGAACCGCATAGAGCGTTACATCTGCCTTGCCCTTGAGGCCGGAGTAAATTTTGTGCTGGTGCTGACCAAGGAAGATCTGACAGAAGAAGCGCAGGAATACCGCAAACAGGCTAAGCACCTTTTTGAAGGCATGCCCATCGCGACCATCAACGGTAAGGATCCGCAAAGCGTGGAATCCCTGCAAAAATGGTTCAAGCCCGGAGAAACCGTGGCTCTGCTCGGTTCATCCGGGGTTGGTAAGACGACCCTGCTCAACACCATCAACGGCACTGAGAAAGAAAAGACCGGAGCTATTCGCTCAGCTGACGAAAAAGGTCGCCACACCACGACCACCCGCTCCCTACATGTAATGCCATCAGGGGCACTGCTTATCGACGTTCCGGGTATCCGTGAATTGCAGCTTCATGATTGCCATGCCGGCATTAACCGGGCTTTCAACGAAATAGTGGAAGCAGAAGAAATGTGCCGCTTTTCAGATTGCAGCCACGAACGAGAACCGGGCTGCGGGGTTCGTGAAGCCCTCGAAAGTAAGACCATCACCCGCCGTAGGCTTGAAAACTACTTGAAACTGAAAGAAGAAGCCGAAAAGAACACTGAGGAAATAGCTGAACGAGCGAAACGACTGGCCGGAAAAAAGAAAAAAAACTATTCGCGCAAGTGGCGCAAATAATAAAAAGGCAGTCCATCAGGCTGCCTTTTTATTGGTTCATCCGGTTCAATTGTAGATGTGCCTCGTGTGCAGTGCCGAAACTCCTGTAAAATTATTTTTCAACCAAAACATCAACTTGCGTTTCTGCAAACTCCGCCTTTGCAGCCTTTTTCCTGCTTTTATCTCCTTTAAGCACAGCAAGTCCTCGTGTTTTTCTTCCAAGATCAGAAATTTCATTATCAATGACCAGCAAATCTCCTGACCTTTGCCCCAGATAGCTGTTCATGGGACTGGTGGAGGTATAAAGGAGAAGCTTCTCTTTACCCAGCGGCGGTGTAACCTGGAGGGAGAACCGATCACTCTGTCCGGGAATTTCGTAAATCACACCGCCATCATACTTAATTGAACTGCCGGACGGGGTCACCTCTATGAGGTTGCCTTCAGCATCTTTATAAACTGCGCGGGCATAGAAAGGCTTATTGCCCCGGAAATAGAACTTCATGAAGTCGCCCAGCTTGTATGTATCTTTATCGGTCCAGAGTTCTACAGTGAGAGGAGCACGAGGATTATTCATGGCCTTTTGGTGAGTACTATCTCCCGTGGTCGATTCGGCAGGTATTATCTCGGCTTTAATCTTGATTTTATAGCACTGGTCGAGATAGCCGCTCTTATCCTTTGACTGGGTCCATCCTTTTTCAAGTTCCTCAATCACCTTGACAGTAGCCCGCGAATAAACATCAATCAGGTCTTTACTGAGCTTTCCCTTATCTACACTTGTTTCTCTTGAAACATAGGTACTGACCCGTTCGGAAGCAGTCTGTTTGGCATCATCCAAGGCAAGTTTGCGCACCTGAGTACGCGTGCGGTCAAGCCCCAGACAAGCCATACCTTCCGCTTCTATAAGTACGGATGATTTAGAAATTTGCTTTTCTCCACCGGCCAGGACAGGAGCTGTCAGACATAGAGCCATAAATCCAAGGAGAAAAATCCGAATATGCTTTTTCATGATTTATCCTCCTTACATTACCTTTCAATCAGATCTTCGACCAAATCGCCCAGTCTTCCGGTTTTCAAATGTAATCTCAAACACACCTCAGCGTTACCTGTAGCTGGGTTATATTGTTCCCCGCAAATGGAAGAGAACTTCACAAACCCCTTAGCCTTGGTTTGAATTATATCACCCTGAACCTTGCCTTCTTTGACAAGTGTATTTCGTTCAACTTCAATCCCTTCCACAATCTCAACCAAACGAGCCTGTGCCACAGCCCGTGCGGCCAACAAAGCCATGGACTTGGATTCGCCATTTCCCCGACCTACGACCTGAAAATACCCTTTATAGAACGCCTCTTCTTTATCAGATATTTCAATATAACTCGTGGCGAACTCAGGTGTTGCTGAAGCAGTATTCTTTTTACAGGCAGAAAGAGTGGTAATTAGCAAGAGAGCAAGAAGATAATAGTGAAAACGTTTCATGACTTGTCCTTTTGTATAAACAATCTCAATTATCCTGAAAACACCAGACAATACAGCAACATTAAAGCTATAATCTAATATTTTAATAAATAAAAACCCAGTACAAGCAATTACTCTTGCCCGGACGGAGCCTCCAAAAAATAAAAACGATCAACCAGCGAGGAGGACTCCCACGGCACCTGTCCTCCCCCGGTTTCCTGCACCACGCCCTTCCGCGTGTAAAAAAAGACGTCGCTAATATCGAGCCCCGGCTGCATCAGAAATTGAAGCAGATACTTCGTGTAAACGCCGTTGCGACCACTGCCGTCCGCAGCCACGGAACCTGGGGCGGTAGAATAGGCCACAATGGACCCGGTAGGCGCGTCCATACGTGCCAGCCCCCTCTGCGCCGAACGAAAACTACGGGCAAAGGGATTGTTACGGCAGGCATCAAGGATGACTATATTAAGCGCATTACCAGCATCCTCCATCTTGCCAAGGATACGTCCTGCATCCAGACATTCGTAACGAACATCGGATTCGGACTTTACAGTCGCGTCTACGGGAATGAGATAGTTCCTGCCGCCAACCTGCATACCATGTCCTGCGTAATAGAAAAGGCCCACGCCGCCCTTTTGCAAGCTAGCGTAAAATCGGTCCATGGCCTGCTCCATATCGCGCAGCCTGCCGTTATTGACCAGAATGACATTGAATCCCAACCGGCGCAGGGTGTTGCCCATATCCCTAGCGTCATTAGCCGGGTTCTTCAAAGGGGCGTTCTTATACGCACTATTGCCGATAACCAGAGCATAACGCTCCCCCTTTACCGCTACCGGAGCAGGAAGAGGCGCTACCACCACTATCGGTGCAGTGACAGCTTCAAGGGCGGCGGCCAGCTTGCGTGATGTGTTCAGCTCATTATTAAAGGCCTTAAGAGCTCTTCCCGCAGCCTCCGTGTAGCCGAAGGAGTTAGCCGGAAAGGGGATTACGCCCACACCATGCCCATCGACATCGGCAAGCACCCGGCGATCCCAGTCTAAAAATGAGCCTTTAAGGTCCACCGAACTTTGATCACCTGACGTAGCACCTAGATTCACCTGCATATCAAAGACCATGACCACGTCTAAATTCATGGATCTGGCCTGATCCAAAGAATCGACCTTGACCACTTCCCCGAACGACCGGGAAAGAATATTCTGAAGGTTCTTCTCCACATAGTCTAGATCCAGATCGTTCATAGCCGCGGTATTGGTCAGAATACCTATATCCATGGCCTTGCGAGCCCTAGAAATGAAATCCCGTGACGTCTGGACATTTCCGGAATAAAGCAGCCCTAAACGCACTTCGTCAAAAGCACGGGGCGCGGAATGACTGGTGTTGAGATCAGCCAGTGGATCCTGATACTGCGGTTTGGGAATGCAAGAGGTCAACGCTGCAAGAAGAACGAAAAAAAGGATATAGAGGCGCAACTGACGAATTGTCCTGTACGTGGACGCAAGAGCTTTCCCAAAGATGTGAAGACTAAACATCACTCCCCTCCTATATTACTTTTAATTTAGCAATAAGGAATGGGCGAGGCAAGGAAAAGACATCCTCCAGAGATTGCATCACTTGCCTGTATGTAGGTAGTAAGATCGTTTCAGCACACCAGTTCTGTCAAAACTGAAGTATATCGCTATCGATGAAATCAGCGTGCGCAAAGGGCACAAAGACCTGACACTGGTCATGGATCTGGAAAGCGGAGCTGTTGTTTTTGTGAGTGACGGCAAAGGAGCCAAGGCTTTGCTGCCTTTCTTAGTGTCCAAAACAGCTACACTACAGAATATCTCGCAATGCTTCTTCTGCTTCAGTAAATCTGAAACTGAATCCGGATGAAATAAGTCTTTCCGGCAACACAAACTGCCCGCTGAGCAAAACCTCCTCAGCCATCTGACCCATAACCAGCTTAAGAACAAAAGCAGGGGCACGTAAGCGGATGTTCTTGCCAAGCACCCTTCCGAGAGAATCCGCAAATTGATTAAACGTCAGCGGATGAATGGAGCTTAAATTATAAACCCCGTTGCACTTCTCGTTCTCAATCAGAAAAATTATGGCCCGGACCTCATCCTCAATATGGACCCATGAAACGCCCTGATGACCGTGCCCAAGATAACTGCCCAGCCCGGATTTGAAAGGACCGGTCATTCTTGCCAGCGCACCGCCATTACCCAGAACCATTGCGGTACGGATTATGGCCCGGCGCACACCATGCTCTTCTACCGATACAGTGCTGGCTTCCCATTTTTCAACAACATCAGAAAGAAACAGACCGCCCTTGGGAGAAATTTCATTTACAGGTTCAGGACCGCAGGAACCGTAATAGCCGATGGCCGAGCCCTGAATAACCACCTTCGGTTTATTCTCAGCTCTGGCAACAGCCTCAGTAACCGCCCTGCCCGCATCGAGCCGGCTGGCAAGAATAGATTTCTTCTTTGCTACAGACCAACGCCCGGACGCAATATTCTCTCCGGCAAGATTGACTATGGCATCTGCACCGTCTGCATACTCCAACCAGCCGGAAGAAGACTTGCCGTCCCAAACGACGTTACGCACCCCGGAAATTTCGGACGGACGACTGGACCGGGTCAGACATATGACCTGATATCCTTTTGAAACCAGTTCACGACTCAAGCTCTTTCCGATAAATCCGGTTCCGCCGGTAATCACGACTCGCATGGTTCCTCCTTGCCAAGATCAACATTTTATTTCTTCTATGGGTAGCTGTATGATGAAACAGGTCCATTCACCGGGCATGGACTCAACCTTCATAGTTCCGCGATGATGTTCAGCAACAATAAAATATGAGACTGAAAGTCCAAGCCCAGTTCCCTTGCCCACTTCCTTTGTAGTGTAAAAAGGTTCGAAAACTCTCTTACTCACGCTTTCGTTCATACCGGGACCGTTGTCCTCAATTTCCACCCTGACCAAATCCCCGGCACGCTTTACCCGCAAAATCATACGCGGACCGTCACTTTTATAATCCTTTCCCTGTAGGGCTTCAGCTCCGTTCCTGATCAGATTCAAAAAGACCTGCTGGATTTCATTGCTCTCACACCAGACAGCAGGGACACCGGGCTCAAATTCACGAATAATCTCAATCTGTCTAAAATCATATTTCTCTTTCAGGCTGTAACTACTTGAAACAAGATCAACCGTTATATCCAAAAGCTCCGGCAAGTTATGGCACCCCTTGACCTTATCGCTCTTGCGGCTAAAGCTCAGCATGTTTGATACAATTTTAGCAGAGCGAATTCCGGCTTCAAATATGCTTTCAACTTTATGCGAAATCCCCCGTTTTTCCATATAATTTTGGATCACTTCCATGGTTGTCCCGCATTCCTGCGCAACAATATCATTCTTCTCCAGCCCACAGGAAGTCTGCCGGGTGATATTTTGGACATTCCCTAGAATGATGGCCAGCGGATTATTGATTTCATGGGCCATTCCGGCTGCGAGTCCGCCTACGGAGAGCATTTTCTCATTCTGCATCACCATCTGCTCAAAATTCATGCGATCAGTAATGTCGTCAATCCTGATGACCGCACCTTCCACACCAGGCTGATCCAAAGGATAAATTGTCACATTCTCATAGCGTACACGTTTGCCCACATACCTGCGAACATGCGGATCAACCACCTTCACTCCTGTTCTCAGAGCTTCACGTACCCGCTCAGTCTCTCCGGCCAGACCGGGAACAACATCCGCTAGTTCTTTTCCCAGAACAGCCCCTCGGCTTAAGTCGTAGACATTTTCCGCCTCAATATTCCACTGATTGATCCGGCAGTCCTTGTCTACCCCGATAATCGCAGAAGGCATTGAATTAATTATGCTGGAAAGATAAAGCTGCACCTCCTGCAAATTATGCTCAATGCGATGCCTCTCCCGAAGCTCTGCACGCAACAACTCCGTTTTCTGCCGGACCTTATGGCGCAACAAGACGACCCAGAGCGCGAACAACAAAAGAAAACACAAAAGTGGCCCCAAAACAAAAATGGCATAATGAATTACTTGATCAGCGAAACTCTTACGCTCGTAAATACCGAACCACTTTTCATAAATTTGGTCATATTTCCCGGATTTTTTAATCAGATTCAACCCTTCATTCAGGCGTCCCAACAACTCAGCATTGCCCTTACGGACAGCAAAACAATATTTACTGAAAGCAAAGTCGGCCCCAGTTGTATCTAGATTCTCAAAATCTTCCTCAGCAGCACGAAAAAGATTCTGCATCTTCCCTAGCAATGCAGCATCGTGCTTGCCTGAAGATAATACCTTCAGGGCGACCGCCTGATCAGACACAGGAATGATGGTCGCGTTCGGATAATGTTCCAAAGCGTACTCATGCATAATATCGCTGCGCTGAACCAGAATTTCCTTATCATGCAGATCTTCAAGTCTTTTGATCTCAGAGCCGGAACGCACAAAAATGGTATGGGAAATTATATTATGGGGAATTGAAAAATCGAATAATTCAGTTCTGGCAGGAGTAAAATACATTCCAAGGACCACATCACTGACCCCTTTTTCAAGATTCTCAACAACCTCACTCCAAGGAAGAAGGTTTATACCAATATCCAGCCCGGAGGCTTCCGCTACCGCCCGGATAACATCTACATTAAATCCCTTGGGCACACCGTCATCCAAATATTCATACGGAGGATAATTGTTATCCCCCTCCACAAGAACACTTTCAGCATGCGCAGCCAGCCCTGAGACAAGAGACACAGCCATGCACAACAGCAACAAGAAAAAAAATCTCAACCCTACGCCCTTTCCTGCAATCAAGGTAACTCTCCCAGACTCAATGCGCCAGCAATCCTGCACACCACTACATATCATTTTTTCACTCTACAATAGACCACTCCTACCTGCAATTGTCCAGAATTACCGTAACAAAACCCAATAGAACAACAAAAACCCCGGACAGCCAAAACCGTCCGGGGTAAAAAACAAAATAAAGCTAAAAAGCTATGCAGGCTTAAGAGCCCTGCTGATAAAATTCAAAATTTCCTTGTAAAGACTGGGAGGACTATAAGGGGTGAGCAGATTGGTTCTGACTGCACCAACAAGGTTACAAAGAACAACGGATGCTGTTTCTGAAACAGGAAGACTTGGAATGGACCCATCACGGACACCGCGGGCCACACAGTTTTCAAGCAACACAGGGATCTGAACAAATTTATGAACCATTGCGTCTCTGTCTTCCCCGGTCTTAAGATCACTGTAAGGAGAACATCTAATCAGCACCAAAAAGTCTTCTTCAGGATCTACGGAAAATTCAAGATACCGACGGGCAAACCTGCATACAGCATCATAACCATTCTCGGCCTGAACGACCTCATCCTGCAAAGCCAGAGTCAGACGTTCAGCAACATCAAAACCGGCCGCACGAAAAAGCTTTTCCTTATTTCCATAGTGATGAGAAAGCAGCCCCACCGCAACACCGGCGCGGTCGGCTATTTTTTTGAATGTAGTACCACTGTACCCCAACTCACCGAAAAGCTCTTTGGCCGCTTTTAATACAGTATCCTTTTTGGTCATTATAAAGTCTCGTTATTTCAATTTGTTGAAATTTATAGACACAGAAAAATCTTTACACGTAAAATAAAGCAAAGGTCAACTCTGAAAGTGATCACACCTCTAACTGTAACCCCACAAATAAGTACTTATTCCCTATTCTCCAAAATACTTACCCACTAACCTTTGCCGTAAAGAACAAAAGCCCCTCCGGTGGTGGAGGGGCCTATGCTTTAAGGAATGGAAACGGAAGGTGTTTTACTAAGCTGATCTATAAAAACCTGATATCCGGAACATGTCCGCACATCATTTGCTTTCATCTTGATCAATGCCGATGTCCATCATACTCGGGGAGAGATGCGGGCTTCTCCCCGTGTTGTGTCAAAGTAACTCTTGCAAAGTGCTGCCGAGGTTGAATCGTCATCCAACATTATCAGGCGAAGCTTTCAAACTTTCCTCCGAAAACCCCTACAGTCGCCGGAAGCAGGAAACATACTAGACCTGAAGGCTACGTCAGCCCCTTGCAGACATCTACTCTGAACTCTTTTTCAGAGCGACATCAACTGGAAACAGTATCTACGTTCAGCATCGGTTCCTGTCAACACTTTTTAGCACTTTTTGATCAACGAATCACTTTTACTCATAAACACTTGTTTTAAAAGCCTTAATAAGATAAATATATTTCACCAACAACCATATTAGCCCGACTTAAAGAGAGTAAATACGCCTCTAAAAAACGCTGATCAAGCGTTCAATAGCATCAAAAACAGCAACTTATACAACAGACCGGATATGTACTGTTGCAGCAAACCGCCGCTTAAAGTAATATCCCGTAAACATCCATGAAAGGAGAACAGACATGATCTTTAACAAAATACTGATTCCGGTTGACGACTCCAAACATTCAGAAAGCGCAATCAGCTACGGGGCTTCTCTCGCGGAAATGTCCGGCGGCAAACTCACCATCCTGCACTGCCATCGCCCTGTTCCCACCGGCCTTGGTGAGCCAAACTTTCAAAAAGCAATTGATGATGCCACCCGCGAATCCTATGCCATTCTTGAAAAACAAACCGCTATTCTGAAAGACAAGAGTATTAATTATGAAGAGAAAATCATCGGCGGTTCCATTGCAAAATCAATCAAGACCGTTGCCGAAACTGAAGGCTGCGACCTGATCATCATGGGCTCCAAAGGCAAATCCGACCTTGAAGGGCTTGTTGTCGGCAGCGTAACCCATAAAGTCCTGCACATTGCCGAATGCCCGGTTCTGGTTATTAAATAGCCGCTATGAAAATTTTGCAGGATTACAATCTATAATAAAATGGGATTGTAATTGAGCTTGTTTTCAATTAAGTATTTTAAAAATTATTCGCGGAATTTTAATTATTATTCCCAGCAGACGGAGAGTTTAATGCGGCTTTTGACACGATCAGATTTTGACGGCCTGGCCTGTGCTGTCCTGCTCAAAGAAATCGGAATCATGGACAACTGGATGTTTGTCCATCCCAAAGATGTTCAGGACGGACGCTATCCCGGTGACCCTAACGATATTGTTGCCAACGTTCCTTATATAAAAGGTTGCGGCTACTGGTTTGACCACCACTCCAGTGAAGATGAACGCCTCAACATGAAACTGGACTACCAAGGCATGTCTAAACAGGCCAAAAGTGCGGCCCGTGTCATCTGGGAATACTTTGGCGGTCATGAAAAATTCGGCGATAAATTCGACGAAATGCTTCACTATGTAGACAAGGTGGACAGCGGCGACATTACTGCCGAGGAAGTTGCAGACCCCAAGGGCTGGATTCTACTCGGTTTTATCATGGACCCCCGCACCGGACTCGGCAGGTACAGGCATTTTAATGTCAGCAACTACCAGTTAATGGAACACCTCATTGACTATTGCCGCGAGTTGCCCATCATCGAAATTCTCGAACTACCTGATGTGAAGGAACGTGTAGACCTCTATTTCGAAAGAGATAAGCAGTTCCGTGAAATGCTCAAAAACAGGACCGAGATGTTCAGCAATGTGGCTATTCTCGACCTCCGCGATCAGGATGAAATTTACCCCGGCAACAGATTCACCCTCTACTCCATGTACCCGGAATGCAACATCAGCATCCAGATCATCTGGGGTAAGATGAAGCAGAATACAGTATTCTCCGTGGGACACAGCATCCTCAACCGCACCAGCAAAATAGATGTGGGCAGCGTAATGCTCAAATTCGGTGGCGGTGGACACAAACAGGTCGGAACCTGTCAGGTCCCGCACGAGGAAGCGGACGCAGCTCTCGGTCAAATGGTCGCAATGTTCATGGATAAAAAATAACCAAACAGGAGAACCTGACTGCGACTGTAGTCAGGTTCTTTTTTGCTCATATTGTTTATCTAATATTGACAAAAACGAGTAAGAGTAAATACAAGATAAACATGAAATATCTTTGCGCTGAAACATTTTCCCCGGAAGCAACAACCAAGCTTGAGCTTCCCCTCCTCTTATCTGAAGTAATAGCAGGCTTCCCCTCCCCTGCTGACGACTACATCGATAAAAAAATGGACCTCAATGAGCAATTGATCAGCAATCCGGCAGCAACTTTCCTTGTGCGGGCCTATGGCGATTCCATGCTCGACGCCAACATCAATCAGGGGGATATTCTGGTTGTGGACCGCTCTCAAGACGCCCGCCACAACTCCATCATCATCGCCATATTCAACGGAGAACTAACCGTAAAGAGACTGATGCAACGGGAAGGAAGACTTTTCCTCGCCCCGGAAAACCAGGATTACCCCACACTGGAAATAACCGAAGACACCTCCTTTGAAGTCTGGGGCGTAGTGACCTACATCATCCACAAGGCGGTGTGATGCGGATCTTTGCGCTGGTGGACTGCAACAACTTCTACGTTTCCTGTGAAAGACTTTTCCGCCCGGAACTCAGAAACCGCCCGGTGGTGGTTCTTTCCAACAATGACGGCTGCGTTATCGCAAGATCACAGGAAGCCAAGGACATTGGTGTTCCCATGGCTGCCCCCGCTTTTAAATACAAAAGTTTTTTTCTGCAAAACAATGTCGAAGTATTTTCATCCAATTACGCCCTTTACGGAGACCTTTCTCAGCGGGTAACCTCCGCCCTTGCATCTATTACACCGGACCTTGAAATCTACTCCATTGATGAATCATTCCTTGAGTTTCCGCCCTGCATGCTCCGTGAGCTGCCCGCTATCGGACAAGAAATCAGAGACAAAATTTTCAAATGGACAGGAATTCCGATCTCCGTGGGATTCGGGCCCACCAAAACTCTCGCTAAAATTTCCAGTAGATTCGCCAAAAAACATCCGCAAACCAAAGGGATCTTCAGCCTGTGCGCCAGAAAAGACATGGATAGGTTGCTTGATAAAGTTCCGGTCACCGGAATCTGGGGAATAGGCCGAAGGTACGGCAAAAGGCTGACCACCCGTGGCGTGAACACTGCCCGCGACTTCAAGGATCTGCCCAATTTGTGGATCAAAAAGAACATGGCCGTGACCGGATTACATACGGCACTTGAATTGCGCGGCACACCCTGCTTTGAACTGGACAATTCTCCGCAACCCAAGAAGACTGTATCCTCATCCCGCTCCTTCGGACGCCCGGTTTCATCCCTGCCGGAACTGGAGGAATCGGTTGCTGCCTATGTAGCCCGGGCCGGGGAGAAACTGCGCGAGCAGAATTCACTTGCCGGAGGGGTCATGGTCTACCTGACCACCAACCGCCACAATGATCTGCCACAATACTCCAACTCAGCAACCCGCATGCTCTCCATCGCCACGGACTACACACCGGAACTGATCCGCACAGGACTGCAATGCATCCGTTCCATATATAAAGAAGGATTCAAGTATAAAAAAACCGGAATTGTCCTGCTGGATCTATGTGGAAAATACAACCGCCAAGGCAACCTGCTGGAACTGGAACGCAAAGCTGAATCAGCCCAAAAAGAAAAACTCATGGACCTACTGGATTCCGCCAACACCCGCTTCGGCAGGCGAACTTTGAGCTATGCCTCCGAAGGACTTGAACAACCTTGGAAGATGAACAGAAACTACAAATCACCTGCTTACACGACCTGCTGGAATGAGCTACCTAAAATAGACTAATCCTTAATATTTAAGATATACCAACATGTCTTGAGTAATCCGCCCCATCTCTTAGCACCGTAAAAAACAAAAGTGTAACTCCGATCCTGCTTGCCCATTCGATAACTTTAGGGCATGAAACGAAGTGAAAGTAAAACTCAAAAGCCCTAGTCGGGGAAAAATAAGATTACTGTCTACAAAACTATGAATAAAATATTTACCAGTATCAGGACCAAAGCGACTTTGATCGGCCTGCCCCTGATTATTGCTGCCCTTTTAACAGGCTGCGGCACTAAAAACGAAGCCTCCGGTCTTCACCAGACAGGGACTGTCGCCTTTATGCTCAATCAGGATAAGGCGGCCTCTGTCTATTTTGAAAAGGCAATAGACTGCAACCCGGAATACGGCCCCAGCTACATCATGCTTGGCGACTGCTACCTCCGGGAAGGCAAGTACAAAGAGGCTGTTGAAATCATCAACACAGGCCTCAACCTTGAACTGGAGCAGGGCCACATCAGACTGGCTCACAGAAAGCTGGCCCGGGCTTACAAAGAACTCGGAGATTCCGAGAAAGCTCTCGAACACATAACCATCTACACTCGCATGTCTGTCTGGCAGGACAAATTCACCCCGCAGAAAATTTCCGAAACAGAAATTTTTGTGGCAGAACTAGATCTCCCGGATGAGAAGAAAAACCTTGCGGTAGACAAAATCGTGGAAGAATCCACAAAAGCCAAATCCGGACCTGCTACTGAAGAGGAAGAAAACGACATCATCGACATGCTCAGCTTCGGACTTATTTAATCTTCTTTGCGTAAGCATACTTAATCCCGCATTTTAACTGACAAAATGCGGGATTTTCTTTTTTAAAATTAAACCCCAAACTTATAGACAGCTAAGAAAGTGCCAGATGCAAGGCTATTTCGCAGCCCCCCACAGGGATGGGCTCTTGTAAGCTCAAAGACTCGCTAACAATTAACTTTAAGCCACAGATAGTGCTTTATCGGCAGTCTGAATTTGACTAAGAAGGCGTGTTTGTTTTATCAGGGCAAACTGTAATGAATTCTAGCGAAGTTCATACCGAAAAAAAAGTAACGTCCTAAAAGGTCAACTTTAAACAAAACCACAAGCCTAACCTCTTCAACTGGTTATAATTTTATCTGCAAAACTTGAGCAGAGCCGATTATACCTACGTAAGTGTCAGTTATATTTAGCTTGACAGAAGCCTTATTTGGCTTAAAACGATTGCGTATTTTTTTGAAAAAACAGTTTCATAAAACATTATATATCGAATTAACCAGAAAGACTCAGGAGAGTCGTTTTGAATCCCAAAACAGATAAAGTACTTATTGCTAACCGAGGCGAGATCGCCGTGCGCATCATGCAGGCATGTAAAGATCTCGGACTCAGTTTTGTCAGTGTATACACGGCTGAGGACAAAGATTCCGGACACGTAACCATCGCCAAAGAACTTGGCGGTGAAGCTGCGGTCTATAAAATCAGATCCTACAACGATGCCGGGGACATCCTCTCCGTTGCAGATGAGACCATGTGTACCGCTGTGCATCCGGGGTACGGATTCTTCTCCGAAAACTTCCGTTTCGCCCGCAGGGTAACCGAAAGGGATCGTCCCATGACTTTCATCGGGCCTTCTTGGTGGGTAATCCGCGATCTCGGCGACAAGATCAACACCAAACGTCTGGCAAGAAAACTCGGCGTTCCAACCATCCCCGGCTCTGACAGAGCCATTTACGATGAACTGGAAGCGGAAGAAATTGCATCCAACCTGTTTGAATTCCAGAAAGAACAGGGCGTGCGTAATCCCGTTGTTCTCGTAAAAGCATCTGCCGGCGGCGGTGGTATGGGTATCGATGAAGTTTACTCCATCGAGGAATTCCGTCAGGTTTACCGCCAGATCAGAAACTACTCCCTGCGTACCTTCAATGACGAAGGCGTACTCATCGAACAACGTATCTTCAACTTCAACCACATTGAAGTTCAGATCGTTTCCGAACGCTCCGGCAAACAACACGTCCACTTCGGCACCAGAAACTGCTCTGTGCAGAGTCCCGGCCGCCAGAAGAGGATTGAAGTTGCTCCCGGCTTCTGCCCTGAAAGCATCGCCTATTCCTTTGATGCTAAAAAAGTTCTCGATGACGTCACCGAGCACTCCCTGAGCATGGCCCGCGAAATCAACTACGACAACGTGGGAACATGGGAATGGATCGTAACACCTAAAGGCGCGCCCTTCCTCATGGAAGTTAACACCCGTATTCAGGTTGAAAACGGTGTTTCTGCCGCCATTTCACGCATCAAGGGTAACCCGGACGTAAACCTGATCAAAGAACAGATCAGACTCGCCCTCGGCGATGACATGGGCTACACTCAGGATGACATCACCTTTGAAGGTGTGGGAATCGAATACAGAATCATTGCAGAAGACACTGACGATAAATTCGCACCGTGGGCAGGCAAAATTGAAAATCTCCGTTGGGATGAACATGAGTGGCTCAAAATGCACACCCACATCCCCAAAGACCTGCCCTACCAGATTCCCACAGAATTTGACCCCAACTTGGCACTGGCCATTATCTGGGGCAAGGACCTTGAGGAATCCAAGAAACGCGGACTCGAATTTCTTGATGAATTCGTTCTGGAAGGCAAGGACAGAAAGGAAGTTTCCCTGAAGTCCAACCTAAAGTTTCTGGCCAAGAAATCAACAAACATACTGGAATTCTAATAATACATTATGGATATAGAAAAAAAACTGGACGGGTTAGTCAAGCGGGTCCAGTATGCGCGTGATATTCTCGGTGATGCCGAGGACAGACGCCTTACTGCCTTCGCAGGCAAGCTTGATGCCTTCCTTGAAACCAGCATAAATAAGACTCAGGAAGAACTGTGGGATAAGCTCAATACTTACGATGAGAGCCTCGCAGTGCTGGAAAAAGACCTCGATAAAACCCTGTCCGCCATGGACAAGGTGCGCATCGTCCGTCATTCCGAGAGAATTTGCCTCGAAGACATCCTTGAAAACGTCTACGACAATTACACTGTTGTAGGTGGTAAGGATGACATGAGCATTGACCCCGGCATGGTTATCGCCAGGGCCTACATAACCCGCCGCGTGGGCAAAAAAGTCCACAACCAGCCGGTGATGGTCGTAGGTCAGGAAAAAGGACATGGTCAGGAATTCCGCAATGGCGGCTGCATCAAACCGTGGGGTAATGCCAATGCCCTGCGCTACATGAAAGTTGCCGCACGCGAAAATATCCCCATCCACACCTATGTTTTCACCCCCGGCTCCTATCCGGTAGAAGATTACCCCGGTGCAGCGCAGCAGATCGCGGAAAACATCTACGAGATGTGCGGCCTTGATGTGCCGGTCATTTCCGTTATTTCCGAAGGCGGCTCCGGCGGTGCAGAAGCCATCGCCATGGCCGATAAACGCCTCATGCTTTCCCACGGATACTATTCCGTTATCTCCCCCGAAGGTGCTGCCGCAATTGAAGGCCGTATCCGCGGCGGAGAACGCGCTCCCGCAGAACTGATCGAAACCTGTGCCAAATCCCAGTGCATCACTGCGGACGATAATCTGCGTTTCGGTTACATTGATGGCGTTATCCATGAGCCCGCTCTTGGTGCGCGTCCCGAACATTTTGATTTTTACAAGATGGTCCGTGCTGAAGTTATCCGAGCTACAGATGAAGTAGTTCTGAGCGTTAAAGGCCTTCGCCTGTTCAGTAAAGCGGCCATCAAAAATCGCAATAAAAAAGATATTACCGACGAATCCGTATTCGTACGCTGGCAGATCAGCCCCAATGCCAAGGACAGGCTGCTCTGGAAGCGTTACAAAAAATACCGCCGCATGGCACAGGATGCTTTCGACGACAAACGTTCCTTCCTTGAAAAGCTCAACTCCGCAAAAGTTGATGCCATGGCTGCTGCGTACTCCACCGTACGCTACGACATGATCAGGAAGTACCAGTCCAAGATTCAGGCCCTTGCTGATGAAGCCAAGGACGAAATGCATGTTGTGACCAACAAATTCGATAAGCTCAAACACATGCTCCTCGGCAAGATGGGCGCGAGTACCAAGAGCGTGTCAGAAGTTGAAGCGGCTCTGACCAATCTTTCCGAAGATTCAGAACCGGATATTCCGCCGTCTGATTATCGCCACTATGTTAGCCCGCGTGCCAGCGAAGACAAGGAAATCACCTGTCCCAACGCTGAAAAGAACGGCTGCCTCGAAATCTGGTCCCGTGACCTTTTCGATGAATTTGCCGGGGTATGCCCCACTTGCGGACACCATTTTCCCATGGAGTACCGCTGGTACATGGCCAACCTCTTCGACTGGGGCACTGTGCGTGAATTCAACAAATCCATCTGCTCAGCCAACCCCACCGGCTTTCCCAACTATCAGGAAAGACTTGATGGAGCTAAGGCCAAGACCGGGCTGCAATCCGGTTGCATCACCTATGAAGGTGCCATTAAGCACACCAAGGTGACCTGTGCTACCCTCGTAGCTCCCTTTCGGGGCGGTTCCGTAGGTGCAGCAGAAGGCGAGAAATTCATCCGCGCCCTTGAGCTGGCAGGCAAGAAACGTTACCCCTTCCTCGCATACGTACACGGTACTGCCGGAATCCGTATTCAGGAAGGAACTAACGGCCTTATCCAGATGCCGCGCGTAACCATGGCTGTACGCCGTTACATCGAGTCCGGCGGACTCTATATCGTACTTTACGATACCAATTCCTACGCCGGACCGGTTGCAAGTTTCCTCGGCTGCTCACCATACCAGTACGCAGTACGCTCCTGCCGCATCGGCTTTGCGGGTCCGGGCGTTATCAAAGAAACTACCGGCATGGACATCCCGCCGGATTACCATTCCGCATACAACGCGCTCTCCAGAGGTCACATTCAGGACATCTGGGATCGCCGCGACATCCGCCGCAACCTGCATCAGGCATTTCTGACCGTAGGTGGCCGCAACCTCTATTACAGATAATACACCACACACCCCTCATATACAGAATGCCCCCTGTTCCTTTTTGGAACAGGGGGCATTCTAGTTGAAAGCAGATTTGATGCGCTTCGCGCTTTTGATTAAATGATTTCGCCTCCGGCGGCTAAAACCCTTTTTGTAAAAAGGGTTTTAGAATCCCAAAAATTTTTATTTGGCTTCGCCGTTTCGTCTTCTTTTCTCGATACGCTGTCATTGTTCCAGATAGTAGTGTATAAATAAGTCAGGAGTGAACCCTTTAAACGGGAGACAGCAAATGAAACAGGCAATAAAATTATTTTTTATAGTATTATTAACAGCCCTCCTACTGCCTACAGTGTCCATCGCCCAAAACATGGCCGACGGACTTCAATGCCCTTCTGGATGGCAAAGTAGCAAAAGGATGCCTCCGCTGTGGGACGTCAACCACCTTCTCAAACAATGCACTCCGCAGACAAATGATGCTGTAATTCAATTATACGCAAAAAGAACCTCAGATTCACTGGTTGCAGAACTTGAAAAATGGACTCAGAGATTAAAAAGCAAAGGCTTACCGTACCAACGTTTTTTAAACGAACAGCCGGGACACGTCTCCGGCTATCCGGCAATACTCAGATTTTTTTCAGGCTGGGACCGTAATGGAAAATGGTATGATTCATATCTTGTGGTTTCACGCTACCGGGGAACAAACTATATTTTCATAGGCTATGCAATGAAAGGACATGACCGGGTCAGAATTCAAATGAGAAATGCCATGAACGCATGGCATTATCCCGGTGTGTCAGGACCGACGAATTCAGGCTATTCGAACACTAACAATAACCAGCAGAGCTTACCGAACCAAGGTTCGGTTATCAGTCAGAATACGGACCTCAATACTAACGTAAACATAAACCCGACAATAAATGTGAATAGACCGGGCTGCACACGTCAGACCAGCCACAGCACCACGAACACAATCAACGACTCGGGCAACTCATATTCAAACAGTCAGGACACGGATTCTTCCAACTCAGGGAACACATATCAAAACAGGCAGGACACTAAGCCTGATACCAACGACAGCCCCCCCGACAACTCGAACAACAACGACAATAACCAAAACACCAACCGCCCCTCAGACAACGAATATCTCGATTATATGCTGAAATAGGCATCACCATCCCTTCAACAAACATGAAGAAGCCCCTTGCAACGTCAGTTGCAAGGGGCTTTTAATTGCTGGTATTCTTTTTATTTCTTCTGCTTTTCTAGTTTTTTGAGTGCCGTATTCAACAGACTAAGCATATCTTTATTCTTCGCTTGTGCATAATAATCACGCGCCTTCAGCAGATAAACTCCTGCCTGATCATAATTCTTCTGCTCAAGGTACAAAGCACCGAGATTTAAATCACTGAGTGCAACCATATTTTTATCCTCTTGCAGGACAAATACATTTCGTGCTTCTTGAAATCTGATTTCAGATTTTTTAAATTCAGCCTGTCTGAAGTACAACCCGCCCAGAGAATAACAAGAAATTCCCTGAATCAAAGGTAGGCTATATTTGCGACTCAGGTCGTAAGCTTTCAAGTAGTTCTCTTCGGCTTTTGAAAAATGCTGTTGCAGCAATTCATGCGCCCCGACAATAACATATCCACTTGCTTCCTCCAGCCCGCTGACCTCGCCTTTGCGCTGCTTCACCAACTGCTGAAAAAAATCTATTCCCCCGGACATATCCCCGATAACAAATGAGCTTAGCCCCAGAACAGCATAAAGTTCATCTATTTCTTTTTCAGCACCTAAATCCGTATAAATTTTAAGAGCATCAATCCAGTCAGCCATGGCCTTAATGGGCTTCTTCTGCTCAAATCTAATATCGCCCATCTGCTTATAAATTTTAGCCACATGCTCACGCATTTTCAGAGAAGCATAAATCTTTTGCGCTTTGCCGTAGCTGGTGATGGCCTGATCTTTTTTGACCTGCCCTTTATAAAAATCGGCATAAAGCAGATAACTCATAGCAAGACCAAGCTTATATCCCGTATCCTGATAGCCGGATACCGCCTTACGGATATAGCCTTCGGAAAGCAGCCACTTCTGCTGATCCACATACAACCTGCCCAGCTTCAAATTCATGGCCGCAACATCTTTCTTCCAGCCGAATTTTTCATACTCTTTCAACGCCCTGCCATAATAAATTTCAGCGCAATAACTATCCTTAAGCTGTTCGCAAATCATGCCCAACTGGAATAGACCTATCGCCACACGGTGATCATTACCTGCGGCCTTACTCTTTTCCACGGACTTCAAAAAATAATTTTTTGCCAACTTTGCCTTACCGCGCATACGATAGCTATAGGCCATCTCACTGGAAACTATGGCCTGAACGGAATCATCCCCAGCTTTTTGGGCCTGATACATGGCTTTGCGCAAGAGAACTTCCGCATTGGAATACTTGCACATGCGATTCAAATAAATCCCCAGATTCATCATGGCCTGATAGTTTCCGGGTTCATGCCCGCTAGCCCGATAGAGTATATTCACCCCGGAAACGGGATCATAAAACATTTTTAACTGCCCGCAATGACGCAATAAAACTGCCGCCCCTTGCGGGTCACTTATCACATCACGCACATATTTTTCCTTAAACCAATTTGCGGCCGGTCGGACATCGCCCTTATCCATGGCAGCAAGGGCTGCGACGGCTTTCTTATCACCCTTATTTTGATCCAAGAAAAGAGAAGCCTGTATAAGACCAGCTTTAAGTGGAGGATAAGATTCCCGATCCTTAAAAAGCGTGCGGTGCTTTCTAACCCTCTTTAAAGCACTCACAAAAGCCTTCTCAGCCTGCTTATTCAAACGGACGCCTTCTTTTACAACATCCCCGGTATCGGCAACAGGCTTGTCCGCAGTCTTGCAGGATATGCAAATAAAACAAAGAAATATGCCAGTGAGCAGTAGAGGCAATTTAATTTTCAATACATCAAAACGATTAGGCATTTCCAACTCCTGAAAATAAAATCAAACAAATAGAACAATAATCAAAATAAGCATCACCCCACTACCCTGACTCCGCCCTAAATATCAAGTGCAAAAAAAAGGCACACCATAAAGTGGTATGCCCGAAACAATTAAATTTTATCCACATTGCACAAAGAAGCCCCCCTGTTCCTAATGAAACAGGGGGGCTTTTAGTTGATTCGTATAAACTCTTATCAGCTTATTTGCTGCTTCCGTTATCAATAGTTGAAACGGTTGCAGATATTTCACCGGAGGTATCTACTGTTTTGCAGGATATGCAAAAAAAACAAAGCAGCAGACCAAGAGCTAAAACAGGTAATTTAATTTTCGAAAATTTTAAATCAGAAAACATTTTATTCTCCTGCAGACGATAATAAATTATCTACTTCTTACCTTTCTTTTCCTGCGCAATGCGCTCCATATCTTCCTCATAAGAGGCGATATTCCACGGAAAGGATTTACGGGCGGTCATAACAGCGAAATTCTCAACTTCCTGTACCCATTGACGGTAATCCTCAAGTACCCGCTCTCCAAGCGGGGTCAGACTACAGCCCTTGCGGCCACGGGTTTTAAGCACGAGTGAATCGCCAAGCACTTCTTCGGTATTTTTGAGCCTGCCCCATGCCGCACGGTAAGACATGCCGAGTGCCTTGGCCGCCTTATTCAGCGACCCCTGTGTCTCAATCTGCTCCAGCAGTTGCGCCCTTCCGAGACCGAAAAGCATACCGTCTTCTGTTTCCAGCCACAGATTCAACCGCACTCTCGGACAGAAATTTTCATCACTCGACATCAAGCACCCTCCTGCATATTTACCAATCACTTTTGAATTAATGTTTTAATTAGCATAAACAAAGCTGTCCACAAAGTATACGCTTCTGACTCATGAGAATAAATCTATATTCGGTAAAATCAAGCACAGGGTAAAAATAAGATAATGCCCGCTGAATGCTTGCTTTTCCTGAGACTGTAACTAAACTCCTAGCTCCGCAGCCGATTCCTACTTTCCTCTGATTCCATTATACCGGATAAATAGTATACGGTTATTTACGATTTTGAATTAATACGGAGTTTTTCCCGCTTATGAATATGACCACCGCAGACATGACCAACGCTCCATACAGAACCATATGGAACCTGTCATGGCCGCAAATCCTGATGATGCTCTTTCACCTGATGATCGGCCTTGTGGACGTCTGGGTAGCATCTAAACTGGGCCGCGAAATTCAGGCCTCCATGGGCATGATCAGTCAGTCCCTGTTTTTCTTTCTGGTCATTGCCATGGCGACTGCAAATGGATCAGTAGCCGCAATCAGCCAGTCCATCGGTGCGGGCATGATGCTGAGGGCAAAACGATACGTAGGTCTATGCTGCATCCTCGGGGCCATTTTAGGTCTGATTATTTTCACCTTCGGCTTTCCCTACCGAAACGGAATCCTGACCGTTTTACAAGTTCCTGATGAGATGCGTTATGTGATGGAATATTTCATCGAAGTATTCCTCTATCTTGTACCTATTTACTACATGCTCATCATTACCAACGCGGTTTTCCGGGCGCAAAAAAAAGTAATGCTGCCCCTGTACAGCATGATCATTGTAACTACCACCAACACCATCGGTGATTTAGGATTAGGTTTAGGTATGTGGGGACTGCCCGATCTCGGCTATAAAGGCCTTGCCTGGGCAACATTCGGCTCCGTAACCATGGGGGCAATCTTCAACCTCGCGGTTCTGTACCGTTCCGGCGACCTGCGCCGCAAATGCATTGCCCCGCTAAAGTGGATGAAAAGTGCCTTCCCGTACCTTTTTAAAGTAGCATGGCCCAGCGGATTGATGCAGCTGGTCTGGCATTCCGGCTACATGGTACTCTACTCCATCACCGCCAGCCTGCCCGAAGGCAACGTCATTGCACTTGCAGGCATGACTGCGGGAATCCGCATTGAATCAATCCTTTTTCTGCCTGCTTTTGCCTTCAACATGACTGCTTCAATCATCATTGGGCATTACCTCGGAGACGGCAAAGCTGACGAGGCCAAAAAATTCGGGTATAGAATACTGTTTCTGGCTATCGGATTTCTAAGCATCACCGCCATTCTATTGTGGCAGGTTATTTATCCGGTAACTTCCATCATCGCCCCGGAACAGGTGGTCCTTGATGAAGCAGTAAACTATCTTTACTATAATATGCTCGCCATCCCGTTTACCCTGACCTCCATGATCATGGCCGGGGCCTTAAACGGGGCAGGAGCGACTATCTACAACCTGTTCATTTTTGCCATTACCGTCTGGGGATGCAGGCTGCCGCTGGCCTACTTTCTCGGCCACGAAGTACTTCATTCCGCCACCGGAATCTGGATGGCCATGCTTATTTCTCAGGGATTACAGGCCGCCATCATTTTTTACACATTCTCGTGCAAAAACTGGCAGAAATTCAGTATGATCAATAAAAAGAAGAAAAGGACCAATAATGACTAACGAATTCAAACCCATAACCCTTGAATGTCAGGATAAATTTGACGAATCTCTCGCGGCCTGCCCACAACGGACTTCCGACTACACTTTTGCAAACATCTGGGGCTGGACCGAACACTACGGACTTGAGCTGCGTTGCGGACAATCCGGGCTGATTCATGTGCGGCAGACCAAGCCCGAAATCATTAACTGGGCACCCATCGGAGATTGGTTCAGCGCAGACTGGGAAAAGTGCGAACTTATGAACACCCCGGGAACCAAATTCACCCGCGTCCCCGAAACACTGGCCCTACATCTCAAGGATATATTCGGCGACAAGATAGAAATAACCGAGAACCGCGACCATTTCGATTACGTTTATTCCGTGCAGGAACTCATAGAGCTACGCGGCAACCGTTTCCACAAAAAGAAAAATCTCTATCGCCAGTTCATGAAAAAATACGATTACGAGTACCGTGAAATCACCCCGGACTGCGTAGAAGAAGTGTTGGAAATGCAGCTCGAATGGTATCGCTGGCAGGAAGAAAACAATCACTCCGATGCTCTTGTGGCTGAGAACGAAGCAATCGCCAAGGTTCTTAAGGAAATGGACACCATCAAGAATCTTTCCGGGGGGACCCTGCGTATCGGTAACCGCATTATCGCCTACACCATTGCCGAGCCACTCGGTGACGACACCATCGTTATCCATTTTGAAAAAGGGAACACCTATTTCAAAGGCGTTTACCAAGCCATCAACCAGATGTTTCTGGAGAACAATGCCAGCGACAGAAAGTTCGTCAATCGCGAACAGGATCTCGGCGAGCCCGGATTGCGCAAAGCAAAAGAATCATACAACCCCGTAAATTTTATGAAGAAGTATGAATTGACCGTATTATAGATGTATGCCTCCGGCGGCTCTCCGAGAGCCAAAGAAACTTTTTGGAAAAAGTTTCTCTGGACTCTTCAAAAACTTTTAATCGGGCTTCGCCGCTGGTTACGTAGAACTTTCTGAGAATCTAGTGAATAAAAAAACAATTAAAAGGTTTTGGGATTCTTAAACCCTTTTGCAAAAGGGTTTAAGGCCCCCGGCAGGGCCGCCGGAGGCTGTATTATGTTTTTTAATCAAAAAGAAAGAAAAAGATTTGTAGTGCTGGGGCTGGATGGACTTCCGGCCTCTCTTGCTTTGCAGTGGGCAAATAAATTGCCCAATCTGGGCCGTATTGCAGGTAAATGCGAGCCTATCTCAGCCGAACTGCCGGAACTTTCCCCAGTAAACTGGACTTCGTTCTTCACTGCGCAGAAGCCGGAAAAGCACGGCCTTTACGGGTTCACTTCCATTAATCCGCAAAACTACACGCTTTCCATCAATAACTTTGAGCAGGTACTTTGTCCGACCATTTTTGATGCGCTGGGTGAAAAGGGACTGGTTAGCAAGGTAATCAACCTGCCCAACACCTACCCCGCCAAACCATTGCGGGGCATGATCATTTCAGGCTTTGTGGCTGACTCACTTGAAAGGGCAGTGCAGCCTCCATTCCTGCTCGGGCCATTGCGTGATACCGGCTACCAGCTTGAAGCTGACACCAGCCGGGGAATCATGGACCCGGACTATCTTTTCGATCAGGTTGCACTCACCCTCGACTGCCGCTTGAATGCCCTTGAAATGCTCTGGAACGATCTTGCGTGGGATTTGTTCACCATCGTCTTTACGGAGACAGACCGCCTTTTCCACTTTTTTTATCCCGCTTTCGAGGACGAAAACCATCCGCTTTATCCCAAGGCTGCTGAATTCATGCACAGGTGGGACCGGGCAATCGGTATTGTGCTCGATAAATTCAAAGCTCTACCGGGTGAGAAAAAACTAATTTCATTCGCCGACCACGGTTTTGCAACCCTTGAAACCGAAGTGGACCTGAATACCTTCCTCGTGCAGCACGGATACCTTGAGTATACCCGCCCCGCAAAGGACCAATGGGATTCCACAATCATCTCTCCGAGCAGTAAAGCATTTGCCCTTGATCCCGGAAGAATATATATCCATACGTCTGATCGTTTCAGGCGAGGACAGGTCAATCCAGAACAAGCACTGAACATCGCTTCTGAAATAGCTGCGAAGCTCATGCAACTCGAATTCAATGGCCAACAGGTCATGGATTCAGTGCAGACAACGCGCGAAGTTTACGGAGACAGCCCCATAGGTGACCCGCCGGACCTGATCTGCACAGCCAGACCGGGATTCGATCTCAAAGCCAAATTTGACCGGGCTGAAATATTCGGATTCCACGGTAGAACCGGAACGCACACTGTAAAAGACGCATTCTTCTACAGTTCAGACGGGCAGCAGATAAGCACCATGCACCAGACCGGACAAATGGTTCTTGACTGGTTTAATATTACTTTGACAGATTAATCTCTCCGAGGGCCAAAGAACCCTTTGCAAAGGGTTCTCTGGACTCTCCTAAACCTTTTAGTAAGCTTCGCATGTAGCTTACTAAAACGACATAATAAATTTAACTGACAACAATTCACACGAAACGGCGAAGCCTAATAAAAGTTTTTGGGATTCTTAAACCCTTTTTGCAAAAAGGGTTTAAGGCCCCCGGCAGGGTCGCCGAAGGCTATATATCATGATAGATTTTCAGAAAGAATTAAACCCGGCTCAGTATGAAGCAGCTACATATCCGCAGGGTCCGGTACTGGTTATTGCCGGTGCTGGCAGCGGTAAAACACGTACTATTGTTTACCGTCTGGCATGGCTGGTGGAACAGGGCATCCCGCCCGAATCCATTTTGCTGATGACCTTCACCCGCAAAGCCGCACAGGAAATGCTGCAACGTACCGAACTGATTCTGGGCAGAGACCTGCACGGCACTCAGGGCGGAACCTTCCATGCTTTTGCTTATTCAATACTACGCCAAAACGCTGCTGAAATAGGATTCCCCAACGGCATCACCCTCATGGACCGCAGTGATTCTGAAGCAGCGGCTAAGGAAGTCAAAGACAGCCTGAAATTCGGTAAAGGTGACCGCTCATATCCTAAAAAATCCACCCTATTGGATATGATCAGCAAATCGCGCAATAAGGAAATCTCCATCGATACGCTGGTCAATTCCGAGGCCTTTCATCTGGCGACTTACGCTTCAGAAATGGAAGAAATCGCCAAAGGTTACGCTGTCTATAAAAAACAGCACGGACTGATGGACTATGACGACCTGCTCTTCTATCTGGAAAAACTACTCCAAGAAGATAAATTTCTGCGTAATTCCCTGCGTTCGCGCTACCAGTACATCATGGTGGACGAATATCAGGATACCAACCTTGTGCAAGCCCGCATCGTACAACTGCTTGCCGGAAAGAACGGCAATGTCATGGCTGTTGGTGACGATGCCCAGTCCATCTACTCTTTCCGTGGTGCGGACGTTACCAACATCCTAAAATTTCCTGATATTTTCGAAGAGGTGAAAATAGTGCGGCTGGAACAGAATTACCGCTCCACCCAACCTATCCTCGACCTGACCAATGCCATTTTGGATGGGGCCGAGATCAAATTCGACAAAAAACTTTTCACCGAACAGACTTGGGGCAACAAGCCACAGCTCATGGTTCCGCTCAGTGACTTCAGTCAGTCCAACCGCGTGCTGGACCGGATCATTGAATTACAAAAAAAGCATGGCCCGGAAGAAGTGGCTGTTCTTTTTCGCGCCGGATACCAGAGTTACGGGCTGGAAGTGGCCCTCAAACGTCTGGGAGTAGGCTTCAAAAAATACGGCGGCCTGAAATTTAACGAAGCCGCGCATATTAAAGATGTGCTGGCCTTCATGCGCTTAATTAGCAACCCGGCGGATATCATCGCTTGGCAGCGTACCCTTGGACACATTAAGGGAGTAGGTCCCAAGACTGCAACTAAAATTGCTCAAGCTGTAATCTCCGCAGACCAGAAGGCACTAGGCAAATTCACCAAGAAATACCAATTACTACAGGACATTCTGCGCGATCTTGACGGGCTGCGGAAAAAGAACTCCTCCCCGGCAACCTGCCTTGAAATAATCGTTCCGCTTTACAGGCCGCTGCTGGTTGCCCAATACCCGGACGATTATCCGCGACGCGAGGCCGGAATTGAACAGCTCAGCCAGATTGCATCAAACTACGATGATCTGGAATATTTCCTGACCGACCTTTGCCTTGATCCCGATCAGCACAACGAGGAAGAGAAAGAGGAAGATGTAGTCACCCTTTCCACCATCCATTCCGCCAAAGGTCTGGAATGGAATGCGGTCATCATCATTGATCTTGTGGAGGATCGTTTTCCTTCCCGCAAATCCATGCAAAAGCCCAATGAGTATGAAGAGGAACGCCGTCTACTCTACGTAGCCTGCACCCGTGCGCGGCAGGAGCTTATCATGTGCGCCCCGGCTTCCATCAACCGCAAGAACACCGATTTCTCCGAACCTGCGGTGCCCAGCCCGTTTCTGCGCGAGCTGGATCCCGAGCTTTTCGATGAACTACAGGAATCCTATTCCGGCGGCATGGCGAAAAAGAAAAACAGGGTGGCACAGCCCGATCCCTACTCCGCTCCTTCGGTCTCAACCACCACGAAGCCCTCGCCCATGAAGCTGGGTCATTGCAAGCACAAGATATTCGGGCGCGGCAAGATCATTGAACGCATCGAGCCTAACAAGCTGCGTATCAATTTTCCCGGCTTCGGACCCAAAGTGATCGTCGAAGATTTCGTAGAGATGTTGTAGGGAAATTATGACTCAATTAAATTCAGAACAGGATTTCCTGACCCTGATCGATAAATACTTCCCGTCCGAGAACGGCCATGTCACCCTTGGACGCGGGGACGACTGCTCTGTCCTGCGTGCAGGGAAAGACTTGTGCATCAGTAAAGACTTGTTTCTTGAAGACGTACATTTCAGAAGATCATACTTCTCACCGACAGACATCGGCTATAAATCCCTTGCGGTAAATATCAGTGATATTGCGGCCATGGGCGGTCAGCCTTGCGGATTCGCGCTGGGCCTGATTATTCCGCCCAGTCTGGAAAATGAATTCTGGGAACCTTTCTTTAAATCCATGTCCGCTCTCGCGCAACAGCATGGACTGATTCTAGCCGGAGGTGACCTTTCCGGTGGGCAATATCTTGGAATTTCAGTGACTGTCTGGGGAGAATCTGCGGGGGGTAGATTTCTTTCACGGGGAAATGCTGTGCCGGGGGATATTCTATTCCTGCACGGTTCTGCGGGCATGGCCCGCACTGGACTACTGGCCCTTGAAGAGTCTGGAACAGAAGCAGCTAAAATTTACCCCAAATGCGTGCAAGCCCACCTGCGCCCGCCCATGCGCGTTGCTACCGGGATAAAGCTGGCCCAGTCGCCTCACGTGAAAGGACTAATGGACCTTTCAGACGGTCTGGCCCGAGATTTGCCCCGTTTTCTGGGATGTTGTGAAGGAAATTTAGGAGCTGAAATTTCACTGGATGAATCGCAGTTGCAAGAAGAAATCGTTCGCTATGCTGAATCAAAATCGATTTCCGCAACAGAGCACGCCTTTCTCGGAGGAGAAGATTACGCCCTGTTCGGGGCCGCTTCTGCTGAAGGATTTGCAGAATTAAAAGCAGCAATCCCCGGCCTGTACCAGATAGGCACGATCACCGGGGACAGCAAAATATTACTCAACGGCAAAGAGTATACATCTGAAGGATTCGATCACTTTTCTGGATAAACACCCAGCGAAGCTTAATAAAAGTTTTTGAAGTGTGCAGAGAAACTTTTTCCAAAAAGTTTCTTTGCTCCCCGAAGGGCCGCCGGAGGCTTTTCTAACTCCATCCCAAGGCCGTAATATATTTATACATGACCCAAAAATGGCAAAAGCTTCCGGCCATGACAAACACATGAAATATTTCATGGAAACCGAAGAACTCCGGCCACGGATTGGGACGCTTCAGAGCATAAATTACCGCGCCGACTGAATACATGATCCCGCCTGCCAGCAGCCAAAGCAAAGCCCCGGTCTGTAAAGCCTGAATCAATGGGTACGCCCCCACAATCACCAGCCAGCCCATGGCAAGATAAAATCCAGTGGACAGCCAGCGCGGCGCGTTGAGCCAAACCATCTTGGTAATGATCCCGGCCACAGCCATAGACCAGATCGCAACGAACAATGACCAGCCCCAAGCCCCCTTCAGCCCCACAAGGCAGATGGGTGTGTAAGTGGCGGCTATATAAATGTAGATCATGGAATGGTCTAGCTTACGCAGCCACAGGATGCCCTGTTTGGAAAGGGGTAACCAGTGGTAAAGAGTACTGGCAAGGTAGAGCAAAATCATGCCCCCGCCGAATACAGAAAAAGTAACCACATGCATCACGCTAGTCGGATTGACTGAAGAAACCAGCAGCATAACCAGCCCTGCGATGGCAAGGCAAAAGCCTATAAAATGAGTTAACCCGCTCATGGGGTCGCGTACATATTGCAGCATAACATCCCGTCCTTGAATAGCGAATTTTATAGCATCTTGGGCCCTGACATTTTCCCCAAAAACAGCTTGCAGAAAAATCTGCAAAAAACGGGCAAACGCACACATTCAAACGATCGTTTAAATACAAGATAATCAGAATACACAAAAAAAGCCCGTAACACCAGCGGTGTTACGGGCCATTATCATCTATAGAACGTACAGAGCGGCTCTTATGATATAATCAGGACTATTCGGAAAGCATGCGAACTGCGCAGAATTTTCCGCACATAGCGCATTCTTTTTCATCTTTGTGATCTTTTCTACGGGCGCAGGCCAGAGCGGGGTCAATTGCCAATTCGGCAATGCGGTCCCAGTCAAGCTCCTTACGTGCGATAGAAATGTCTTTGTCGCGCTGAACAGCATCTTTACGGCCAAGCCCAACTTCACCGCACTGAGCGGCAACGAGGGAAGCCTTTACACCATTCCAGACGTCGTCAATTTCGGGCAGGGTCAGGTGCTCTGCGGGAGTAAGATAGCAGAGGAAGTCCACGCCGTTCATAACAGCAATTGCACCACCGATGGCGCCGGCAATGTGGTCATAGCCGGGAGCGGAATCAGTAACCAGAGGTCCGAGGACGTAGAGAGGTGCGTTATAGGTTGCAGCCTTGATACCGCGAATCTGTGCTTCCACAAGATTCATGGGCACGTGGCCGGGGCCTTCGATCATGGCCTGAACGCCATATTCGTGAGCACGCTTGGCAAGCTTGCCGAGTACGAGAACTTCTTCCCACTGCGCAGCATCACCAGCGTCTTCACCAGCACCGGGACGGAGGCCGTCACCAAGGCTAAGAGTTACGTTGTGCTTGAGGCAGATTTCGAGAATTCTGTCGTAGTTAGTGAGCAGCGGGTTTTCCGCATCGTTATCACGCATCCAACGGGCAAGAATAGAGCCGCCACGGGAAACAATTCCCAGCAGACGCTCACCTTCTTCAGTCGCCCATTCTGCGCCACGACGGGTCAAGCCGCAATGCAGGGTCATGAAATCCACACCCTGTTCAGCTTCCTTTTCAACTTCAGCGAGAAGTTCATCAATGGAGAAACCTGCGGGATCTTCATCGCGAGCAACATACTGCTGAGCCATTGCATAGATAGGCACGGTACCGAGAGGCAGCGGGCACTGAGCCAACATATCGGTCCTGATTCCATCAAGATCACCATCAGTGGAAAGGTCCATCACAGCGTGTGCACCAGCTTTCCATGCGGTATCAAGTTTCTTCATTTCCTTTTCACGGTCACTCTTAAAAGGAGAAGTACCGATGTTAGCGTTTACTTTTACCTTTGCGGGCTGCCCGATGAGGGTGGGAGTTACATTCTTGTGATTGGGGTTCCCAAGCAGAACCATGGTCCCGTCTTCAATGCCCTGAATAATGGTCTCTTTAGAAAGACCTTCGCTCTTGCAAAGTTCATCAATGCTGGAATCAAATATGCTTTTGAGAGCTTTATTTTTTGAAAACATCTGATTTCCTTATAACGTTATTTAGGATTGTGCATTTTTCGTATTATCAATGGTGTCTGTACAGGCAAGTCCTTACCTCAATTCGCCGCGGGGTACAATGGAACTTTTTGCCCCGAAACTAAATAAGAGCCGGACTTCCCGAACATTTCGATAGAACGTCGCATTACTTTTCCATTAATTTTTTACGCTTAAAGTCTGTCATTTCAGAATTTTATCATGGAAAATTAAACAGATACAAAATCAAATTTGCAATTATGAGAAAATTCTAGTAGATCAGCAAATCATATTTTCTTGCGATTCATAATATTTCAAGGGGGAAATTTAAAATGCGCAATTGGAGAGGACTGTTATTACTCACAGTACTATTTACAATGCTGTGTCAGCCTGCTTTTGCGGCTGACTCAAGCCTCGGCCCGGCTAATGCTCTGAAATTCGGCATGTGGACTCTTATTCCACCACTGGTTGCTATCGTTCTTGCTTTCATCACCAAGAACGTTGTTCTTTCACTGCTCATCGGTGTATTTTCCGGTGCATTCATGCTTGAAGTCGGCGACTTCAATATTTATGATGGATTCGTCAATGGTTTCCTGAGACTTTCCAATGAAATTCTTACTTCTCTTGCTGATCCGTGGAACGCTGGTATTGTACTTCAGTGCCTCGCCATCGGTGGTCTTATTGCACTGGTATCTAAAATGGGTGGAGCCAAAGCAATTGCTGATGCTCTTGCTAAAAAAGCCAAAAGCCCCAGAAGCTCACAGTTCGTAACCTGGGTGCTCGGCCTGTTCATCTTTTTCGATGACTACGCAAACTCACTGACCGTCGGTCCTATCATGCGCCCTGTCACTGACAAAATGAAAGTTTCCCGCGAGAAACTTGCCTTTATTATTGATGCAACAGCCGCTCCCATCGCCGGTATTGCGCTGATCTCCACATGGGTAGCCTACGAAGTAGGTCTCATCCGTGACGGTTTGCAGGGCATCGGCTACACCATGAATGCATACGGCATCTTTGTAGAAACCATTCCTTATCGTTTTTACAACATTCTCATTCTGGTCTTCATTCTTGCCACTATCTGGTTTATGCGCGAATTCGGCCCCATGTACAAAGCTGAAAATAGAGCACGTACCACAGGCAAACTGCTTGATGACAATGCAAAGCCCATGGTCGCTGATGAAGCAACAGAGCTGGAACCGGTTGAAGGCATAACACCCAGCATCTGGAACGCCATCATTCCCATCGGCACCCTGATCGTTGCAGCATTCCTAGGTTTTTACTTCAACGGATATAACGGCATTATGGGTGGCGACGATGCAGCAGCCAAAGCTGTTTTCGATTCTCCCATGAGCTTCCTGGCTATTCAAGAAGCTTTCGGTGCTTCCGATGCTTCTGTTGTTCTCTTTCAGGCTGCTCTCATAGCCGGAATTGTTGCCCTTGCCATGGCAATCGGCAAAAAAATCATGAAAATTGATGAAGCAATTTCCACATGGGTGCAGGGTGTAAAATCTCTGAACATCACCGCAGTAATCCTGCTGCTGGCATGGTCCCTTTCCGGTATCATTAAAGAACTCGGAACCGCTGCTTATCTCGTAAGCGTACTTTCCGATACCATCCCGACCTTCCTGCTGCCCTCCATTATTTTCATAATGGGTTCCATCATCTCTTTTGCAACAGGAACTTCTTACGGAACCATGGGTATCCTCATGCCGCTCTGCATCCCGCTGGCTTTCGCGCTGGTACCCGAGCAGGGCTACGTAATCCTGAACATCGGTGCGGTTCTTACCGGAGCCATCTTCGGCGACCACTGCTCCCCCATCTCGGACACCACCATCCTGTCCTCTATGGGGTCCGCATGTGACCACATCGATCACACCAGAACACAGCTGTTCTACGCCATCCCGGTAGCAACCATCTCCATCCTGTTCGGTTACATCCCCGCAGGACTCGGAATGCCCGTACTGATCATCCTGCCTGTAGGCGTTTTGGCAGTGCTGGCAACAGTAAGGTTCCTGGGTAAGCCTGTTCCGAACTAGTTCGCAGCAGAAGATATCAATAAATCTGGCAGACTGATGAGAAAGTGCCAGATGCAAGAAACAAAAAAAGTGCTGAAACGACGCGTATACGACATACGTGAGTTTCAGCATTTTTTACAGTGCACCACAGGTGTAAGGTCTTGTAAGCTCGAAGATTCACTAACAATTCACTTTACGCCGCAGATGGTGCTTTATCAACTGTCTGATACCTCCCTCCGATTTGATTCGGTGGGAGGTTTTTTTGTTTTTCCGTTGACATAGACTTTTTTAGAAAGTTAAAGTGAATTCACATTCACAAACTTGGAGAATCAAATTGAGCAAAAGAATGGATAGCCCTTCAAGGCGCGAACAGATAGCAGAAGAAGCCCTTAAGCTTGCTGCCAAAGGAGTTTCAGCCATTACGGTGAGCAATGTAGCCAAGGCTTGCGGCATTGTACCTGCCGCCCTTTACCGTCATTACAAAAACAAAGATGCAATTTTCGATGGCGTGCGCGAACTGATCCGCAAAAAACTCATCGACAATGCCAAAGATGCCATGGATGCAGGCGAAACCCCGCTTGATGTGCTCAAACAACTGGCCCTGCGCCACGCGGACTTACTGCACAAGCACCCCGGCATCCCTCGACTGCTTTTTTCTGAAGCCGCGCTGGAAAAGAATTCCATTCGCCGCAAAGCCCTCTATTCCCTATTGACTGAATACCGCGCCGCAGCCGCAGACATTGCTGCGAAAGGTCAGGAACTGGGGCAAATCCGCAAAGACCTTGACCCAGCGGATATTGTATTCATGTTGCTGGGAACCGTAGTTCCGCCCTCTTTCCTCTTTCATATTTCCAGTGGTGAATTCGATCCACGCGAACAGATCAAACGCAACCTGCAATTATTTGAAGAAACCATTGCTGTGAAAAAGGAGAACCGACAATGAAATCCGGCTTAAGATTTTCACATATCATTGTAGCGATACTCCTTTCTACCCTGCTCTGCGGATGCGAGGAAACAGAATCCAATCTTTGGCAGGGCTATGTGGAAGGTGAATTTATCTATGTATCATCACCGCTTGGGGGACAACTTGATGAAGTGAGCGTGCGCAAAGGCCAGACAGTTGTAACCGGGCAGCCACTTTTCACCTTAGAACGGGATTTTGAACAGGCGGGAGTAGATGAAGCAGAGGAAAATCTGGATAAAATCATCAGTGACCTTGCAGACAAACGCAAAGGACGAAGACCTTCTGAAATAGCCTCCATCAAAGCCCGACTTAGAAAGGCCGTGGCAGCGGAAAAGCTGGCCGCAACAGAATACAAACGCAGAGCAGATCTTTACAATTCCAGAACGATCTCCGAAGAAGAACGAGACCAGGCTCGCACTGATTACGAGCAGGCCATTCAACTGGTAAAAGAAATTAAATCTGAACTCAAAACCGCAACCCTTGGTTCCCGCAGCGATGAAATCAGTGCGGCAGAATCATCGGTAAGGGCAGCTCAGGCCAAGCTTGAACAGGCCCGCTGGAATTATGATCAAAAAGCACAATCCGCGCCTCGCTCCGGTCTGGTTTTCGATACCATCCGCTACCGTGGCGAATGGATCGCAGCCGGAAAACCGGTGATATCCATCCTGCCCCCGGAAAACCGCAAGGTGCGCTTTTACGTACCGGAACAAATTGTGGGCGGATTTGAATTCAACGAAAAGCTGCTCGTTAATTACGACGGACTGACAGAACCGATCCCGGTAACCCTGACCTACATATCACCACAGGCCGAGTACACGCCTCCGGTCATCTACTCCAGCCAAAGCCGCGCCAAACTGGTTTTCATGCTGGAAGCTATTCCGGCTATGGACAAAGCTGTTCTTTTCAAACCCGGACAGCCCGTAGATGTAAGCAGGACAGCTGCCGAATTTGAAATTGAAAACGGCTTCCTCACACGCATCAAAAGTTACTTTCGGAGCAGCAATGACTGATCAAACTGTCATAGACGTATCCGGTGTGACCAAATCCTTCGGCCCCAAAACAGTGGTAAAAGGGCTGGATATGCAGGTCCGTAAGGGTGAAATTTTCGGCTTCCTCGGGCCCAACGGGTCCGGGAAAACCACCTTCATCCGCATGCTCTGCGGACTGCTGCGCCCGGATTCCGGGTCCGGCACCTGCCTTGGGTATGACATCATTAATGAGGCTGAATTTATCAAGCCCAAAGTGGGCTACATGGCCCAAAAATTCAGCCTCTACGGCGATCTTACCGTTAAAGAAAATCTCGATTTTCTCGCCCGTGCTTACCAGCTTCCCAACCGCAAAAAACTTATAAATGACGCTATCGAGCGCATGAGCATGGGCAGATTCACCAACCAATTAGCCGGATCACTATCCGGTGGCTGGAAGCAACGCTTGGCCCTGACAGGATGCACCCTGCACAATCCGCAGCTGCTACTCCTCGACGAACCCACTGCCGGGGTCGATCCGTCTGCACGCCGCGATTTCTGGGACGAGGTGCACAACCTTGCCGCGCAAGGTATCACTGCCCTCATCTCTACCCATTACATGGATGAAGCCGAACGTTGCCATCGGCTGGCCTACATTGCTTATGGCGATCTGCTGGCAAAAGGCACGCTTGATGAGCTGGTGCACGATTCCGGCCTGCACACATGGACCCTCAGCGGACCGAATTTAAATGAATTAACTCCAAAACTGCGAGCCAGCGAAGGCATTGATCAGGTTGTTGCTTTCGGGAACACCCTGCACATCAGCGGACGCGATAACGTATTGATCGAAACAGGAATCCGAACCCATGCCGGACCTGACAACAAATTTGAACAGTGCGAAACAAGCCTTGAAGAAGTCTTCATAGACCTGATGCAGGGGAAAAATCCATGAGTTTACGACTATTCTCTTTCAAAAGATTCATGGCCATGGCCGGGAAAGAATTCATCCAAATGCGCCGCGACAGGTTAACCTTCGCCATGATGATCGGAATCCCGCTAATTCAGATCATTCTCTTTGGATTTGCCATCAACTCCGACCCGCGCCACCTGCCCCTTGCCGTTCTTTCCGGGGATAACTCCCGTTACTCGCGGTCAATCGTGGCTGGAATGCAAGCCAGTACGTATTTCAATGTGGACCGTTTCATTAATTCACGAGCCGAGGCCAAACGGCTGCTGGAGCTGGGCGAAGTACAGTTTGTGCTGACCATCCCTCAACAATTCGGGTTGGATATCGAACGCGGGGAACGCCCGGTATTGCTTCTGGAAGCTGATGCAACCGACCCCATGGCAACGGGCAATGCAGTAAACTCCATGCGTGAAATCATAAACCGGGCAATGACGCGTGATCTTAAAGGATCGCTCAGCTATATGCTGCCCGAAGAAAGCGCAGTGGACCTACGTATCCATGCCGATTACAACCCCGAAGCCATCAGCCAGTATAACATCGTCCCCGGCCTGATGGGCGTAATCCTGACCCTGACGCTTGTTATGATCACCTCGCTGGCGATCACCCGCGAAACTGAACGCGGAACCATGGAAAACCTGCTGACCACCCCGGTCCGCCCGCTGGAAGTAATGATGGGCAAGATCATCCCTTACGTCATGGTCGGCTATATCCAGATGATGTTGATCATGGCAGCATCCATCTTTGTATTCCACGTACCCATCAACGGCAATCCGCTGATTGTGTTCACCTATTCAGCTATTTTCATCGCCGCCAACCTCACCGTGGGGGTAACCATCTCCACAGTGGCCCGCAACCAGCTGCAAGCCGTGCAGATGTCCATATTCTTCTTTCTGCCATCCTTGCTATTATCCGGCTTCATGTTCCCCTTTCGAGGCATGCCAGACTGGGCGCAAAACCTCGGCTCCATCCTCCCGCTAACCCACTACCTGCGCTTAGTGCGCGGGGTCCTGCTCAAAGGAACAGGCTGGGAAGAATCCCTGCACCACCTATGGCCCATCGTGGTTTTCTGGATAATTGTAATTATCGTAGGATTGAAGAGGTATCGGCAGACTTTGGATTAGAGGGGGCTATTGGCTTGCCCAGCTTAAAAAGGATGTGTAATCTTCAACGAAAGAAACAAGAGAGAACTATGCCCCATACATCCATAGAGTTTGATCAAACCATCCTCGGCCAGATCGACGGTCTTGCCAAAACTAAAGACAAATCCCGCGACTGGGTCATTCAGGAAGCTATTGCAAAATATTTAAGCTACGAAACGTGGTTCGCACAGCAGGTGCAGGAAGGGATTGATGCCGTAAAAAACGGCAAGGTTATTTCGCATGAGGACGCTAAAGACCGTATCCGCAATCTGGGAATAGAAATTGATTAACTGGTCAGAACCGGCACTAAACGACGTTCAACGGATCGTTCTATATCTCAAAGAATCAGACCCAGAGCTGGCCCGCGAGACTGCACAAAAGATATTTGATGCGGGAGAAAGCCTAACAAACTTCCCGGCGCGAGCAAGAACAGGCTGCACAATCAATACGCGCAAACTCCTAGCTCCCAAAACCCCTTATATTAATGAGTTTTTTAAACTCAGGATCATAGGTATTCATGAAACGAAGTTCGCTTTAACCGGATGAACCAGGCATACAGCTACCGGGGCAAAGAGTTTTTCAAACTCTGAATCATGAGGATTCATGAATCAAAATACGCTTTGGCCTAGTGAACTTTTTTATTTAGCCAAGAATGACTTCAGCTTTTTCAATATTTGATGTGGGTGTTCTTCAATGACAAGATGCCCTGCATCGTCAATTAATAACAATTCCGCTCCGGGAATCAACTTATGTAATTTGTGTGCATTGTCTACCGGAATCCAAGTATCTTCTTTGCCCCAGATGATCAGAGTTGGTGTCGAAATATGTTTGTAAAGATGTTCAATTTCGTCAGTGAAATGAGAACTCGCTTGAGCTATTTGTCTATAGAAAGCAGCTTTGCCTTTTGGGCCAGTCCAAGGGCTAATGGTGCTGTTTAAGGTGATTTCAGGAATAGGGAGGTAGGCTGCCGTTTGAATGTAAGTTTTAACAATTGCTTCGTGAATATAGTCAGGAACACCGGCAAAAGCAGCTTCATGTTCCCGGACATGTTGAAAAAATGGTGAGCCCCATGGAGAAATGGCAACAGGGTCAATGAGTATGATCTTTTTGAATGAGGGATTGTTTAGAAGGTGGGTCCTTAGCACTGTAGTTCCCCCAAAGTCATGTCCAAGTGCGATTGGAGAATCTAGTTCCCAAAAAGCAAGAAGAGCAGACAGTGCTTCATTTTGAATCCCGAGAGAAACATCGCCTTGTTCTTTGCTGGATTGGCCATAGCCAAGAAGATCGTAGTAATAAACTGTGTAGTTTGTTGCGAGGGACTTGATCAAATGTCGTAAGTTGTACGAAGACCATGGAGTTCCATGAACTGCAACCAACGCAGGGCCTTGTCCTGTTATTCCATACTTGATTCTTCTGTCTTGAAAATGAAATTCGTAAGGTAGGCTCCATGTGTCCATGAATATGTCCTCTGGTGTCTTTTAACTACTTGATTTTTATTATTATTCTTTTTGAAGTGGTAATACAGAATAGTTAAATTAATCTTACATAAAAAGTAAAAAATGACAAATCTGATTACCCGAAACGATGTGTCCGAGATCCGGCCATTGTAGGTCATGACCAGAATATTGGCTATATACCGTTTCAGCGTTCTGTCCTCTGCGATCATTCGATCTCGTCAGGCCCTATCTTGGGCGAGAACAATAAAATCAAGACATTAAAACGATAATTATACAGCTATCGGGACAAAGAGTTTTTCAAACTCAGAATCATGGGCATTTATGAGCCAAAGTACGCTTTGGCCGGATGAAACTTTTTTCACGCTCATACCCCAAACCCTCTAAAATTTAATTTCAATATTGACATACATTTTTAAAATTCATAACACACAAGCACAATCAATCTATAATCTTTAACCGGAGTTTGTTATGAAATTACTTAAACCAACCACACTAGTACTGTCCTGTCTACTCGCTGTTTTGTGCTGCTCAACCGCATTTGCCCATGAATTCATCGTTAAGCCCGTACAGCTGACAGCCGAAAAAGGACATGTTGTACCTTTCAGCGTTGTCTCTGCCCACATCTTTATGATCAGTGAAGAGATGGAACCGATTAATCAGGTCGAAATGAATTTCATCCAGAACGGCAAATCCACTCCGGTCAAACTTACTGAGAATAAAATGCTCATGACTTTGGATGGTCAGGTTAAACCTGAAGCTGAAGGTACCGCCATCATTGCCGGACACCGTAACGGTATGATCTGGACCCAGACTACCCAAGGCTGGAAACAGCAGTCCAAAAAAGGATTAAAGGGAGTTATCAAAAGCGGTAAGTATGAAAAATTCTGTAAGACCCTGATCACTGTGGGCAAAGCTGACGGAAACTACAAAAAAATAGTAGGCCACAAGCTTGAAATTGTTCCCATGAGCGACCCTACTCTCGCTAAAGTCGGCGATGAAATTGAATTCCAGACCCTGCTGGACGGCAAAGCCGTTTCTATTGAAAGCATGACTGCCACTTACGATGGATTCAGCATGACTCCCAACACCTACGCATACTTTACTGAGCCTTACGGAAACGGCCTTGCAAAAGTAAAAATCACCGCTCCCGGAACATGGATGGTCCGTGCACAGTATAAAAATGACAACCCCACTGCGGACTACGACAGCCACGTCATGCGTGCAGTGCTTATATTTGAAGTAAAGTAAATGAGATTACTAAAGATTCTCCCGGTCGTGACACTCGTTGTGGCCGGGATTTTATACCTCAGCAACATCGCGTGCGCTCATGGAGTTTCGTATGAAATGGTCGAAACCTCACCGGCCATAACATTCAAATCCGGATTCTCATCCGGTGACCCCATCGCCTACGGAGAGGTCCTGATCTATGGACCGGATAATGCTGAAGTGGAATTCCAGAACGGGCGAACCGACAGAAACGGAGGATTCTCCTTTCTGCCCGATAAGCCCGGGATATGGAAAGTGGAAGTGGACGGCGGACTGGGCCACAAACTGATTTTTGATGTGGACGTTGCCGGATCGAATAAAGACGGGATTTCAGCCCATAAAAAGGAAAGCCCGTTGCAGGCTTCCATAACGATCAAGGCTTTGCTGGGAATCAGCCTTATTTTCAACCTCTGTCTTGCCGCATCCTACCTCCGGGCAAGACGGAAGGCTACGGCGATAAAAGAGATTAAAAGCTAACCCGAATAATAACCGGGAAAAATAAAAACCCCATTAGCCTGCATCCAAAAGCCCTGTTTGCCATTCCTGCTTTTGTACAGCCTGCTTAAACCCGCACGGATGTACACTTCCTCCCCACCGGCAAGCAGGGCTTCAAGTTCATCATAGCGATCCTGCTGCACGTACTCCATAGCCATACGATGAAAACATAAATCCGCAATGGGAGTGTGCCGAAATTTATCCCCGCCCAGATCAGTAAAACCGAGTCGAAGCTTTACATCGTCACCGGGATTAACAACCTGAACGCTGATAGATTTAGGATTAACACGTATGGTCCTGATGGAATGGGCACAGGGAGATTCAGCAAGAACACACCTATTCTTAGGGGTAATAAGACCCTCGAAAGCCTCATCAAGAGAATCCACTGCACTGCGTTCAAGAAGATCCTTGAATGTCTGCTCGTCAACACAATCGAGCCAGACATCATTTTCAAAGGTGCAATCCTCCACATGAGGAGAATTTGCATCTTCATGGGGGATAACATCCGCAGAAACAATCATCCCCGGACGGATATTTCTGAAAGCTACAAAATCCAGATTCTCATACGGCAACGGGCGATAGCAGGTGCAGCTATCCTCATCCAGCAAGGCCATACAAACATTATCGCTATCATTAAATCTCGTTAAATCGGTCAAAACCAGCATGCAAATATTCCTTTCAATCAAAAAATAATAACAGACACCCTCGCTCCAGACAGAAAGCACAAATAATCAAAAAAAGTCAAGTAGATCAATAGTTCCGAACCATTTAATCCGAACCTTTATAACTCCTGTATTTACAGTCTCCTGTCGCGCTCACAGCAACATTCTCAAAATAAGTCCAATATTTCTTTAGGTAACGTGTAAAAACAAAAAAAACGGAGCCGTAACGACTCCGCTTTTAAAATTATGTCTGCATCATCTGCCCGGCCTGATTAACCACGCCCTGCATCTGGGCGGGATTCAAACCTGATTGCGAAAGATCCTTAATTATCACTGATCCCAGCGATGCGGCCTGCAAACCCTGCTGCAACTGTTGCTGTTTCATGACCATATCCCTGCGCATGTTCCTGAACTTCTCCACCTCGTCACCGGAACGAACAATGCCATTAGGCACCCCGATAAGATCAGCGTAATCATCTACCGCCCGGTCCATGTCCACCTTGTCCAATACTTCGGGGTTAGCCTGTGCCAGATTTCCCACAAACTGAGCCAGCGACTGAATGGACTGGGTGCCGACCATTTTCTGGGCTTGCGCCAGAACAGAAATATAGTCAATTTTAAGATCAGCCCCGTCCAGAATCGAAGGTGGATCAGGCAATTGTCCGGCTCGGTGCAGGATGCCGAAGACCCTGTCAATGAGCGGATCAAGAAGTTCCGTATGTTGCCGCTCAATTACCGGACCAAGCTGAATCAACTTTTCCTCGTGCCGCTCAGCAACCTCGGCAGCGGTAATGGTCTTGCGATTGGACCCAGCCATCATCATAAAAATATCATTGTAGAACCCTTCTCTGATGGCAGTTCGAATATCCTGAATCTTGTTGCTGACCCCGGCAAGATCCGGGCGAACCTGATAAAGCGGGGCAACCGAATCCTGCTGGTTCTGCTCCACCGGGTTCTGGCCCCCGGGCAGCAGATTCAAGCGCCTTGAGTACATGGAAGGCACCTTCATGGGCGGGCGCAAGGTCAAATGTACAGCCTGAATCTGGCTTTTACTCATCTCCATGAGCATCTTCACATCGGCCAGCACATCCATGGCCGGAGAACGCCCGTACACATCCATGGCTGCGGTATCCCAGCGCGGAGCCATGTATGGATTCTCCACAAATCCGCTCTCGGACAAAACATGTCCGCCCCTGCCATTGAGCAGGAACACTGACTCAAAAGGCATATTCATAGCGTCCATACGACCAACATCAAACTCATCGCGCGGCTGGACAACATGCAGTACGTCAAACCAATGGTCCCGGTTCACATTCAGGCTGGTATGCACCGTGGCGGGCAGATTCTCTTTGCCGAAACGTTTCTCAAGCTGACGGGCAGTCATCTTGAATTCACGGTAGACCGTATCCACCCGGCTCTGCGCATCCGTGGCAAGGCAGTATTCCCCGGCAGTAAGGGTGCGGAAGCGGATTCCGCGTTCCTCGTCCGGTTCACAATACAGAATCCCGGTACCGAATCCGGCCAACTCCGTATAAAGCGAATGGATGCAGGAATAAAAATTACTACGGGCCAGCGCACGGTACATGGTGCTTTCCACCTTGGAAATCCACTCGCGCACCGATTTATGCCGCGCGAGATCGCGATCAGAAATATTCAACCTGAACCACGGCCTTGCCGGGGAGGTAAGCCCACCCTGCAAACCGGCAGCTAAGATACGCAAGGACCTTGTGGCTGTTGAATCGATAATTTTACCGGACCTTGTACGCCCGTCATTAGGACGATACCCGTTGTAAATTCCTTTACGGGGCAGGATGTAATCGCTGATCTCCTGCCAATGCGATTCCCAGCTGTTGCGTTCCTGACGCAATGACTGCAATCGCTGCAAATATTTATTATTTTCAATATGTTTCATATATCTCTCTTTTGCCTCCGGTGGCTCTCCGAGGGCCAGAGGGGGRAACTTTTGGRAAAGTTTCCCCCTCTGGACTCCCCCTTCCAAACTTTTAGTAAGCTTCGCTCTTTTATTTTAATGCCTTTGCAATCTTCAAAAGCCACTAGTCTCCGACAATTCTTACAAGTTTCTTGCACTTAGGGCACTTAACCTGCACTTCCACAACTTTACCTTTCATCAAAAGCCTACGGCAGACCGGACAACGATGCTCGCTCATTTCATTACTCCTTTAGATCTATTTAAAATTTCTTTGCTGACCGTGGCCTTGCCTTCCACCCCGTTCGCTCCGGTAAGAATTGTTTTCTTCCGTCCGAGAGCATGCACTTTACGCATTTGACCTTCGGTTTCCTTGCGCCGGGCGACCTTGATATCAAGCTCGGCATTCTGTCGATCAACTTCCCGCTGACGGATGTCGTTGGGATGCAGCCATTCGCCTTCAATTTTGTTGTACCCGGCATTCTGCATTTCACCGGGCGTGTACCAGTGCCCGGTCTTTTCCGAAAAAGTCCAATCTGCCGGGGTGCGCCAGTCCGCAGGGGCATTGAGTCCTTGTTTATTTGATGAAGGATTGGTGCCGTATGTATAACGGTGCCATTTGAAATAGCCGTTAAAACCGGGAGATCCGTTGTCGAACCAGACGTTGGATTGCCCTTTATTGGCTGCGGGCAAATCCGGCCTGTAGTAATTTGGCATCATTTCCTCCTACTGGCCGAGTTTGGTTTTTTGGGCCTGTAAATTCTGAGTAGCCGTTGTCAGCTGCCCGATATCACCCTGCCCGCCTGTCAGTACGGTGGCACTGCGCCCTTTTTTCATACGCGCCATCTCGCGCATTTTCTTGGCCTTCAGTTCCTGTTCGCTTTTGCTGATGGCATCCATCTTCGGCGGCTCAGGGGCCGGGGCCACCGGGGGTGCCGGTGGCGGTGAAACTGGTGATGAAGGTGCTTTTCCTCCTCCGCCTCCCATAATCATTCTCCTTGTTTAGAAATTTTTCCTGCGGACGTATCGTCCATATTATTCCTGACCGCACATAAAATTGCGGCATCCACGCTTTTGTCTTCAGCCGCCAGATATGCAGCCTGCGGGAGTATTCCCACTTTCCTGAAACCGGACCTTTCCGCCATGCGGCAGGCCAACGGATTAGTCACAGGTATCAATCCTTTTATACAGTCAAACATATATTCATCCGCTACGTCATTTGCTGACAATAGATGACGCAGTACCCCGCGCCCCATCTGCAAAGTTCCTTTGCCGTGAAATACGGGCATGATAGCAATATGCACAAAGCACGATTTCGGGCTAAAACCGTTCAACCAGAACAGCCCGGCGGGTTGTTGATTCTTAAATCCGAAAAAGAAATGCTGATCACTCATACGTACCAGCCTCTGAAAATCTCTGAATGATTCCACGGTTCCATCGTAAAAGATAACCGAAAGCTGCCCCGCCTCGCCCATGATTTCCCAGAACCAGCGCAAATGCCCGTCTGTAAGCGATTCCGTGCCGTCGAAATCTCTGAACTTGTAGAAGGTAAAACCACCCTCCACTTCAAATCCGTACATCAGCCTGCTCCTGTAAAAATGTCGTAATCCATCAGCCCCTGCATCTCCTCCTGCTGTTCAAGCACGTGCGCCTGTTTGGGAAAAACTGCGCCCAGTGCCGGGTCCAGAATACGGGCCATGCAGTCAAGCATGTCGTCATGGGATGCAACCGGAAAAGCAAGGTATTCGTCATCGATAAACTCGCGCACAAGATCACGCTCCCTGCCCTGATGATCCATGAAGCGCCCCTGCCACGGCAGATAGAAACGGGATTGTTCAAAGAGCGGGACCAGTTTGCGGATGCGGTCAACCTTGGGCACATTCCCGCCCAGCGGATCAATGGGAAAACGGTAATTTTGCTCGTTCATGACGTATTGCATGTGCTCTACATCCGCCTGCTGCCCGTACTTTTCGTACCCCACAGCCAGTGGGGAATATGCACGGTGCAATCGAAACAAAGCCCGCGCCCGTTCGGTCAAATTAAGCCGGTCGCGAATTCCATCAACTAAGTAATAATTACGGTCCGGACCCAGCCCGATAACCAGCATGACCGTGTAATCACTGCCGGATTTCTTTTCACTGGCCGGGTCCACCAGCAGATAGCGATTAAAATTCTGCCAGCGCGTTTTGCCGCTTCTGTCACGCGGGTCCCAACGACAGAGCCATTCCTCACGAAAGCCCTGCACATCATCCGCACGCGGGTCCTGCATCATCTGGCAACCGAACACATAAGGCCCCATCTCCCGCCGCTTGGTCTGGAGTTGCTCTTTGGTCAGCAGCATAGGTTCACCGTCCATGGTGCCGTCCGCAGTTGCCGGATAAACACGGGGAATTGCCGCTTCACGCTTCATCATTTCCCGATAGGTATCGTTAAAATGATAACGGGTTCCGATATACCGTTTGATACCCTCACGGGTACCGAGATTGATGGAAAGAGCCCATGCTTCGGTGGTTTTAAAAATCATATCCGGCGATGAAACCGACTCGCGGGTCACCACATCATCATAGATGAGCCGGGAAAAATGTTTGCCTGTGGGCTGTCCGTCCACCAGTCCCCAAGCCTCCACCGTGGCTTCTTTGGGATTTGATTTACGTTTGACGATAATCCCGTCCTCTTCCGACCATTTGGGGGAATCCTTTTTGGGATTGGCCCAGAGCACATCCGGGTAACACTGCTTGAGCAATTCGTTGCGTTCGAATTCCTGCTTGATCTGGCGCAGAAACCCCTTGGCAACAGGCCGGGTGTGGCTGAAAATTCCAACGGAAACTTCCGGGTCGCGCAAAATGTCCTGCACTGTCAGGGCAAAAGTGATAATGGTCGATTTGTAATGCTCGCGGGACCAGAGATCGAGATGTCCGTCCGGGTTAGCCTGCACTTCGCGGCAACGCTCAAAAACCCATTCATTGTTGGCATCCGCACGGCCCAGCAAGCGGGTCAGCAGGAAAAACAGATCATTGAGCCCCAATTCAGCCATAACCTGCATGGGCTGCTTCTGCTGCTCCGCCTCGCGCAAAATTTCGGCATACCATTTACTGGCGCTGTCCAAATCCGTAAACTTCATCAAGCTTCTCCCTCAGTTCCGGGCTGATAGCGCGGCTCTTTTTCGTGGCGTTTACTGCCTCCTTTTTCGTATCTCCGATGCCCCATGCCTTGCGTTCCATGTCGTGCCGTTTATGCATGATGTCGAGTTTGGCTTTCAGGTCTTTGACCATGTCAGAATCATCGCCCTCCACCGCCAGTGCGAACACCTCTCGGAACCGATCCAGCTCCTCTTTCTGTTTTTTAATGACTTCACTTTTTGTCATTCTTGATATTTCCTTGGTTAAATCATTAAATTTGATGCGCTTCGCGCTTTTCCAGATGATTTCGCCTCCGGCGGCCAGAAGGCCCGCGGCCCTCTGGACTCCCATATAGTTAGAACGGGACTCCTTTTTTTCAGCAGTGCAAAGGCGACCATCTGTGCTATTGAGTCCATTTATTTTCAGGCAGACATGAAATTTCCGCTTCCGCCCGTTTCATGCATTTGCGGCAGAGCCTTGCCTCGCGCACGACCTTGCGTCCGCCGAAGTTAATCTCGATCCTGAACGGCTCCAGCACATCAGTGCGTCCACAACGCTCACATCGATCTCCGTCAAACATCCCGCCGATCCATGCCGAAGCTTCAGCCAGTATTGCTGTCCCGGTCATTTGAAAGCCTCGTAAGCCACACGTCCTGCGACCCCGGCAACAACAGCAGCTGTTCCCCAGACAGCCCTTTCCAGATTACGGAACTTCTCCGCATGGGTGTGACAACGCCGTGCCCCGTTAATTTCCGAGATATCCTCTTGAATGGACTTAACCCGTTCATCAATGCGGATGAGCAGATCCTGTAATTCACTCCTTTCCTCAACCATTTTTCTCCCTCCATGTTTTTACAACCTTCTCAGCACTGCGCCCGACCACGTATCCTCCAAGCCCAAGTTCCATAAGCGACCAGAGTTGCGTTGGCAGCTCAAGGTGCGGAGCCTTTGCCCAAAACAAGGCAAGGTACGGATAAAGAAGGTAATTGTTAGCCACAATGGCAACGATGGTTAGCATCAAGATAGGCCGCCATGAACGTTGCAACCAGTTGCCGGACATCTCCGCGAGCATGATCTTGACCCGAGATTCAAGGTCTGCCAGTTCGCCCCGGTTCTGCATTTCCATGAGCCGAAGCTTCGCCTTTTCGCGTTCCCCGGCATCGGGCCAGATTTTATCGATGATGGTCGAACCGAGATCAAGAATTGAACCGATCATTCCACCACCTCCACTCCGCCACTACTTCCCCGACGTACCGGACTTGAGTAGGTAGGGCGCACTTTCTGCCTCTTGTAATCGAGCAATGAATTTCCGAATTCTAACCATTCGGGATGCTCATCAATAAAGGATGCATAATTTTTGATTGTTCGCCGCGTCTCCAGCGGATAAAGCGCGGCAAGTGTTTCTGCCTTGATTTCTTTCATTATTTCGTCCTCCTATACCTATAAGATAATTGGCAGGGCGGACCTGAAGTAGGTGACTCAGGTCCGCCCTCGGGACTTTTGTGAAATTTCGGCAAAAAAAATCCTCCTCGACCAAAATCGAGGAGGAAACACAAATCCTATGGAATTAATGTTTAGATTATTAATTCAAAACAACAGACCATAGTAATTTTATACCCAGCAAGATAAGTACCCCGCCGAGAAATTTCTTAACAGTGGCAGGCTTCATCCGCGCATGCATGACCTTTGTACCAAGATAACCGCCTCCCCAGGCAGCCAGTCCGGCAAAGATCAGTAGCTTGATGGAAACCGACCCCATCAAGGCATAAGCCGCAAAAGCGGTAATGGACGAAAAAGGCACAGCAAAAGCTGTAACTGTCGCTACTTTCTTGGGATTAAATCCTTGCATAACCATCAATGGAGAAATGACTCCCCCGCCGCCGACACCAAGCAGCCCAGAAACAAACCCGGCCAGTACGCCGACTAGAAAAGGACCACTAAAAGGACGATCCTCGCGGAACTGATCCTTATACTTGGAAGTCTTGAAGAACAGCATCATCGTCCCCGAAAAACATAGGAAACAGACAAATAATATCATTAAAGACTTTAACGGCAGGAAATGCCCGATCCAAGCCCCCACCGGAGCCATGACCACCGAAGCTGCCACAATTGGAACACCCAGCTTAAAATCGAGACGCTTTTCTTTAACATTGGAGTAGGTAGCTCCGAGCATGCTGACGGCATTAACAAAAAGCCCGGTAGGCCGTGCCAGATTAAAAGGAACTCCCATCCATGTCAGCGTGGGAATAAGCACCACCGCCGACCCCACTCCGCCGAGCGCGAAAATGAAGCTCAGCACAAATGAGGCTAAGGTAATGCCAACAGTCAACATATCCATGATTACATTTTACCCAACGGACCGGGCTTGAAAGCCTTAATGATATCTTCCATGGAAGCTCCCATCCCTTTGACCTGATCAAAACCATGCGCACGCAAAAAAGTATAAGCAACAGCTGAACGGAACACAGAAGAGCAGAAAGCCACCACAAGCTTCTCCTTGGGTAGTTCGACCATGCGAGCAGGCAGTTCATGTAAAGGAATATGCTTGGCAAAAGGCAACACCAGATAGCCCATTTCCTTATCAGTACGCACATCAAGAAAAATTACGTTCTCGTTACCAAGACACTTACGCATCCCTTCAACGCTCATAGTATGTTCACCGGAACTAAGAAATTCGAAATCCATTTCAGCAACAGCATCATTAAGAGCTTTCATTTCAGACTCCAATTGTATGAATATGGTTATTTGGCAAAATCACCAAATTTAAAACATGAATTTGGTAATATTGCCAAATAAAAGGCAAGTCAAGCACACGAATAATTCATACAATAAAAGGATGACATCTAAAAAAGTAAAATATTTAGAACATTAGGGATGTCTCACTGGAGATCATCAACCGCAATAATCCTGCTCCTAACCTAGCGCAACAGTAAGTCCAGCACCTGCACATACTTTCCATGAGGAAAAACGTCCTTATAGCGACGTGCGTATTCCGCGGCCTTCTCCTGCTGATCCAACTGTAGGAAACAACGAATGGCACCGTAAAGGGCATTCTCGTAATACGATGTATCGTGATATTCGCGGATAATCCTGCGGTAAGAACGCAAAGCCCCGTACACATCATTCAGATGATAAAAATATAATCCCCCGATCTGGAGCAGGACTTCACCTTTCACATTTTGGCGTGAGGTAAGCTCTTCAGCAATAAGCAATGCTGTTTCTGCATCTTCGGCTTTTCCGGCATCAGCAAGATAATGGGCGTAATTTATAATCCAGCGGGCAAGAATTTCATTGAGCTGTGCCTGTTCCTTCAGAGACGGGGGAATCTCAATCGAAGTAAGCAAGGACAGTCTGTCCCGGGCTTGGGATAATCCTGAGGACTTGATGAAAGAAAAAACCGGCAGTGGTTTGCGACCCGCATAGGTGGCGGTCATCTGCCCAACATCAAGAATGGCTGTCGTATGTTCGCCCCGAACGCCGACACTCCCTTCATCCAGAAAATAAAATCCTGCATTCCCTTTCTGGGTCAGGGAAATATCAGTACCCCGGATGCCGATCCTTGTGCGGGGAGTGGCAATAAACGAACCTTCACGCTTACTGAGCACCCCTCTTAACACCCCGCGAAAGAAAGTACCGATAAGACTCTGTTTCACACCCTCGATTTCCCCGCCGAGCATAAATTCACTGTCCTCACCAAAACTCATGGTTGATTCGGCATCAAGACGCAAAACGGCTTTGCCGTCCGGCCCGGTACGCAACACATCACCGACACTGATTTCCTGACCGACCTGAACCTGGACGAAAAAATCCTGATTGGAACGGCGCAGTTCAACTGTGCCGGTAAGCTTCTCAAGTGAAGCGGCATATGCTGTAGATGAGGCAATTATCCAGGCCAGCCAAATGAGTGAAAACAACAAAACACGGCGCATAAGAATCTCCCCTTTCATAAAAAGTCGAAGAGAACCGCAAATTAAAATAAAATCACATATGACTTAACAATACCGGAAATTATGCTCAAAGACACTACAAAAGGCCACAACCATTTTATCCTTAAATCAACTCAACCTGAATATTATCATAGCCTTCAGGTATAATTTATGGCAAAAATCAATATCAAGAATGAGAAGTGTTATCAATTCTATCTCAAGCCATAAACTAAGTAAGGAAAACTAATGAGCTTAAAAATTCGTCTTACGTTATCCGTCATAGCCATGTTTGCAATAATTTTATGTATGTTTGTCGGGACTACATACGTTGCTTTCAAACAGAAAGATGACGGCCTCGTAATAAACCTTGCTGGCAGACAGCGCATGCTCTCCCAGAAGATTTCTAAAGAAGTAATGCTCTACATGCTGGACAGCAGTGAAGAACACAGAAAACTTATCCATAAAACAGAACAGGTCTTTTCAAAAACGCTGACTGCACTAACCAATTCTGGTCAAGCTCCATTAACGCTCAACGTCAATGGTCCGACTGCCTCCATTCCCGAACCGGAAACAACAGTAGCAACTCAACTCAGAAAAGTGGATTCCGTATGGAATGAATACTCCGAAATGGTCGAAAGCATTATCAACGGCTCAAAGCAGATTTCCCCTGATGCCCTTTCCGGTAAGAGTTTAAGCCTCTTGAAAGAGATGAATGCAGCTGTGGTCATGTTGCAAAAGAATGCCGAAAACAACACTCGAATGCTGGTTTTAATGCAAGTGGGCTTTACAGTTCTCGCTGTCATTTGCGTATTGGCTGTGCTGCTCATGCTACGCAAAAGGATTTCCGGCCCGCTGGAACGTTTGAGAAACTACGCACTGGCTGTGGCAGGCGGTAAACTTGATGCCAAGATTTCAGGCAATTACGAATCTGAACTTCTGGAATTGAAAGAAGCCATTAGTGGCATGGTCCAGACAATCACGAAAACTATTGCCGAAGCTGTCGAAAAGGGAGAACTTGCTGAGGCTGCCTCCCAAAAAGCAGAACAAACACTCATCGAGGTTCAGCAAAAACAAAAAGAAGTTGAAGAACTGCTGGCCTCAATGGAGAGTGGAGCTGAAAAAGCAGGCAGCATTTCCAATGAAGTTTTCGAATCATTAGGAGAATTAGCCGCACAGGTTGAGCAGGTCAACAGAGGTGTCGATGTACAACGTGACCGGCTGACCGAAACAGCAACCGCCATGGAAGAAATGAACAGCACTGTGCTCGAAGTGGCCCACAACGCATCAAATGCAGCTGAAAGTGCGGATCAATCACGCAAAAACGCTGAAACAGGGGCACAGGGAGTATCCAGAGCGGTCTCATCCATTCACCAGATCCAAAACCGTATTACAGGCTTAAAAGAAACTATGAATAACTTAGGCCAACAAGCTGACAGCATTGGTCATATCATGGACGTAATCACTGATATTGCCGATCAGACAAACCTGCTGGCCTTGAATGCCGCAATTGAAGCAGCCCGCGCAGGTGACGCAGGACGCGGCTTTGCTGTCGTTGCCGATGAAGTCCGCAAACTGGCTGAAAAAACAATGGACGCTACAAGGGAAGTAGGAGAGGCCATTTCAAACATTCAGACGAACGCTAAAGAAAATATCAACGCAGTAGAACTCACTGCCGAAGATATTACTGAAAGTACTGATGCGGCCTCTGAATCCGGTAAATTTATGGATGAAATTGTTGACATCGTTGACGAGACAGCAGGCCTTATTCAATCAATTGCCGCTGCCAGCGAACAGCAATCAGCGACATCCGAAGAGATAAACCGCGCACTGGGCGATATATCCACAGTGGCTTCTGAAACAGCTCAAGGAATGAACACTTCCGCTGACGCTTTACAGGAAATTAGTGACAACGTTGAAAGACTAAACTCAGTAGTGCAACAATTAGCAGTTTCCAAATAACAGACACAACAGCCCGCAATATCTCATGATATTGCGGGCCATTCTCTACATCCGCACCAAAACCTTCTTAGCTCCCTTACTCATGGCTAACTCGAAGGCTTGCTTAAAATCAGTAAAATCGAATTCCGCTTCTATCAAACCGCTCACGTCAATCATGCCCTGCTCCAGCACATTCAGGGCCAGACCGATATCGCCGCAACGGGAACCGACTATTGAAATTTCATCCACTACCAGCTTGGCAAGGTTGATGGAACTTGGCAGATGTGAAGTAGTTTTGGCTACTATGGTTCCTTCCGGGCGCACGAAATCAAGAGCATAATTGATACCCTGCTCACTGCCTGTAGCTTCCACCACCAGATCAAATTTATCCAACTCTCCTGCCAGCGCAGTGAGATCCGCCGGGTCATTGATGCAATGGGTCTTCACGCCCTGATTCCCTGCAATAGCAAGTTTATCTTCATGCTTACCCACAAGTAGCACATGCGGATTATAAATTTTCAGTGCCAACGCCGTAAGCAGTCCCAGCTTACCATCACCGAGCACCATAACCCGCATACCTCCGGTCACATGAATCTGCTGACTAACTTCCAATCCGGCAGCAAGCGGTTCGGCAAATACAGCAGCACGGTCCTCAACATTATCCGCAACCACGTAAAGGTTCTCCGCAGGAACTTTCAGATACTCGGCAAAGGCCCCGTCATGATTAACAATACCAATAACGGTACGGTTTGCTGCATGTCTGCGATCTCCCACATACGGCCCTACCGGACAATTAATATCCGCCACAACACGCTTACCAAACAGCTCCGGCCTGCCGGGACATTCTTCTACTTCAGCTACAAATTCGTGCCCCGGCACACCAGCAAAACCGTAATATCCCTTATGCAATTCAATATCTGTGTTGCAGATTCCAGCCAGCCGTACCTTGAGTAGGGCCTCGCCCTCGCCAAGCTGAGGTTTATCCCGCTCCACAAAATCAATTTTCCCGTCTTCAAAATATATTGCGCGCATAATTTCTCCTTTGATTCCTATCACTATCGCTTCTAGCAGCAAGTTCAGCCAACGCCAAGGGATGAAACATAAAAACCCCGGCAACCTACAGGCTGCCGGGGCATCAAAACATATTCATTTCTATACAGTTAACTAAGCATCTGTTGCTCTTTAAACCAGTCCACTGCATCCTGAACAGCTTCCACAGCCGGACGATGGGTATAACCCAACTCCTTTTCCGCCCGGTCCGAACTGTAATACATTTTTTTAGATGCCATACGCACGCTGTCCATGGTCGCCACGGGATTTTTAATTAAACCCAGTCTTGCCAGCATCTCTCCGAAAAATCCTGCGGAATACATCACAGCCTGTGGGACCTTAAATTTTGGTCCGGGCTTGTGCGTAATCCGGGCGGTCATGGCAAACAAATCCTTAAGGCTGATATTATCACCACCCAAGATGTACCTGCGCCCGACCTTACCTTTCTCCAAAGCCAGCAAATGCCCGAGGGCGATATCATCCACGTGTGCCACATTCAGTCCGGTGTCAGCATAGAACATTCCACCGTCGCGAGCGGCATTAAGCACCATGGTTCCGGTAGGAGTAGGACGTGAATCACCAGGCCCAACAGGAGTTGAGGGATTAACAATCACAGCCGGAAGCCCTTCATTGCGGACCATATCCATAACGACCTTCTCAGCCAGAAACTTGGATTTCTTATACGGACTGATCATATCGGTAACTGAAGAAGATGCATCTTCATCCGCAGGACTGCCGTCAGAATTGCAACCCAGCACACAAACGCTGGAAGTGTAAACAATACGTTCCACCCCGGCCTCAAGAGCCTTCTGCATAAGCAGACGGGTGCCCTCAACGTTAGTACGGGTCATGGCTTCCGGGTCAGGAACCCAGAGGCGGTAATCCGCAGCTAAATGAAAAAGGTATTTGCAGCCTTGCAATGCTTCTTCAAGGGCAGCCTCATTATTAAGGTCTCCGCTGACGAATTCAACAGGCTCTTTGACAAGTTGTCGCGCTCTACATTTATCGCGAACAAGGGCTTTAATAGAGAATCCCTTTTCAGCAAGAATTCTGACAAGCCGGGACCCAATCAATCCGGTTGCACCGGTGATCATTATGGTCATGATATATTTGGTTGTTTATTGGTAAGGTATTGATATGAAATATTATACTGGACCTAGTCGGCTTTCATAAGGAGACTTGAAACTGGCAGGAAACACAAGAAGAGAAAGCCGTGCCTGCGCTTGCAGAGATGAATGAAGGAGGGAGTTGTGTCAAGCCGGGAATTGTAAAGAATTGTTATACCTTTGAATTTAAAGACAAAACATTCGACAACTATGTAGGTTGCCGATTTTTTTTACACTCCCTGCTTTTAGTCACCATCAGCCTATTCAGAATCATTTTCATATACACTCTTAAGCCCGGACCTAATTTTTGCTGCAATTTCCTCATAGTGCTGAGGAGGACAATCCATATAAAAAGGCTTGCTGTACCACGGCCCCTTAAATTTTATGACATAATCATCAGGATACCAACTCACTTTCTTCATATCCGCAAAACTGATTTCAATATACTCATCAGATTTAGCCAGCATCCCCGCTCCCATGGCTTGGGGGGTTTCCATTATGGCAGCCAGAACGACTATAGCTGATGCGGCATCTTTCATCTTTCCTGTGAACATCCGAGAATAAACAGACTTATCCGACACTCCGAACTGGTAACTAAAGACATGCCCCACCAAGCCAAGAGCCACAAAAATCAGCACCGCGAATCCCCCAATAGCGGCAACAGAAATATAAAGTGCTGTCTGAATTTCCCTCATCCCTCCATCAACACTAACCACGATAATGACCATCAAAACAGTAAACATCACCAAAACAGCCAGCAGCATTTTAATGAACTCCATAAGCCTAAATTTATCCGCAAGAATGTGCTTGGCATTCCAGTTCCAGATAATCCCGGATTCATTAATGGTTATATTTGTGGCTCTGTCTTGGAGTTTCATGGGGTTCTCCTTTGTATAAAAAGTATTTAGACGCTAGCGGTTACGATTATACCTCCTCATGAAAAATATGTACACAGCACAGCAAAAAAACACCCCCGACAACCATCAGGCTGCCGGGGGAACTGCACTTTCACAAAAACTAAAAAGATAATCACAAAGTTAAAGAGACCTAAAAATACGTCTCAGCCAACCGCTTTTGGGATGTTTCTATAATAATTCCATACTTGCTACCCATAGAGGCCAACTTTCTCATGGAAGTTTCCACCAGAACCTGATCAGCGGAAGCCCCCTTGTCAAATGAATGGACCAGAACCCTACCAAAACCCTGATCTGCCGTAAGATTAAAGGGTTGAACCCTGCTGAAATCAGCAGCGTCAAGCCGCTTCATAATAGTGTCAATCACTTTTGAATACAATGTGTCTTTTTTCACCCATTCTTCAAGCGACAACTTTCCCTCTGCAACATCATCAATAAGGGCCGCCTGCAGTGTCTTCATTTTCAAAAGATTATTCGCATCAATAATGGCCGCATCATATTTAGCACTAACCTTTATTGCATCAATACTCTGCATAAAACGGTAATAGATGGCAGTGGATGTGACGGCCTCAGAACCAAACACATCCACATCATTAATACTAACCGATCTTGCATATAGAAATGCGAACATCCCCTTAGAAAGCCTGTTCATTGAAAATGAAAGACTGGCCGCAGCGTTCGATGAGGATTTGGCTGCTTCTGCAACTGCGTTGACGACATCAACATAAGCGGCAATTGCCGCAGGGGTTGTCACAGGATATCCTGCAGACAGAGCAATACTTATCATGAGAGCTTTCAGAGAAGAGGTCACGACACCTGCAATTTTGGCCAAGCTGAATTCACTCGTATACTCCACCTTAATGGCCGAATTATATTCTACTTCAGTGGCATCACCAATCCCAGCATCCTGCAAGTGACTGTCAATCAGTGAATAAAACGCCTTCTTAGTATCAGCAGCAGAATCAACAAGCTGATTCTCCAATTCCATGATAGAATCTCTTGCTGAGGCAGTACTCACTATAACATCCTGAACCGAACCTGAAATACAAGTCATTAAATACCTCCTCTGGTTTACTCCTATTCATCCGGCTTTTTGGAATCGGCCCTGATATTTTTAGGACTCTCTAGACTGCACCACCCAGACCTGGGCTATTTAGTAACAACTTATAAACATTCCAATCATAAATTTATATCACAATATCACATAGAAAAACTTAATCACAAGTTAAAAACTGTTTTTTTACAAACAAAGCGAGAACCGTCTATATGACGAAAAATACCAAAACAAAAACACCCCCGACAACCATCAGGCTGCCGGGGGCTTCTTCATTCAATTATGCGCTGGAACTAAATGCTAGGCGTTTTCAGTCGCTCCTTGCGCGTCATCTTCTCCGCCGTAAACCTTCTTCATGATGAGATAGGTTTCAGCGATCATCCAGATTTCGAGTACGAAGACGATCAGACCGACTACGAAGAGCAGCCATTTGCCGCCTGTGTAGAATTTCTGGAGGTTGTAGACCATAGCCCAACCGGTCATGGCGATCATGAAGACCATGGGGATACCGGTGTAGACAGCTTTAACCTTCTTGCGGGCAAGGTAAACGGTAATGATCAGCAGTGCCAATGCGGCCAACAGCTGGTTTACGGTACCGAACAAAGGCCAGAGAGACAGTGCTCCCTGCTTCAATGCGGTAATGGAGAAACCACCGTTAAAGCAAAGCACAGCAGCGGTACCTACCGCAATCAGAGTTGCTGGAATTGCGCCGGACAGAGCAGGCATTTTGTAAGCCTGTGCCAGTTCGCCTACAACGTAACGCTGAATACGGGTTGCACTATCAAGGGTGGTGGCTGCGAAGCTGACCAGAAATACGCCCATGATTGCAAGGGCGATATTGCCGGGGATGCCGTAGCTGGCCATAAGGTTTGCGGAACCTTCAACAAACGCACCGAGCTTGGCGCCGAGTCCGGCAGCGGAAGCCCATGATGCGTAGTGGTTAGTGAAGGCGGCGGCTCCGGTCAGGATCTGACCGTCAGCAGTATGTTTACCCAGACCGATACCGGCACCGACAGCAACGATAACGAGAATAGACAGAGCAGCTTCCATAAGCATGGAACCGTAACCGATCATGCGAGAATCGCGCTCGGTTTCGCACTGTTTGGCGGAAGTACCGGAACTTACTAGCGAGTGAAAACCTGAAATCGCACCGCAGGCGATGATAACAAACAAGAATGGCAACATCGGCGGAGCACCTTGCGGAGCAAGGTCCAGGGCCGGAGCCACAAATGTGGGATGAGCCACAACAGCACCGATTACCAGCAGGATAAGTGCTACGAAAAGCTGGTGACCGTTGATGTAGTCACGAGGCTGCAACAGCGTGGTAACCGGAAGAATGGATGCGATAAATGCGTAGATCAGCATGATCACAGTCCAGACTACGATGGGGTTCATGCCTGCGATGGCGGGCATCTTGAAGGGCAGGTAAACACCGACCACAACAAATGCGTACATTGCCAGCAGAGCAAGGATGGACCAGACAGTGTGGTTCGCACCTTTCTTGTACATGAGCCAGCCCAGTCCGATAGCGATGGGCACCTCACTCCAAACAGGAATGACTGCTGCGGGGTACATATTAAAAAGGATAGCAATAACCAGCGCGAAAACGGCAATAACGATCAGCAATTCAAAGAAAATGATGATCAGGAACAGTGAACGCACGCGATGGTTAAGCAGTCCGGCAGCAAGGTCACCCACAGAGCGGCCCTGATTGCGCAGGCTGACTACGAGTGAACCGAAGTCATGCACCGCGCCCATGAAAATAGCACCAAAGAAAACCCAGAGTACGGCAGGTACCCAACCCCAGATAATGGCAATTGCAGGACCGACAATAGGTCCAAGTCCGGCAATGGAAGTAAAATGGTGCCCGAAAAGCACTTCTTTTTTGGTAGGAACAAAGTCTTTTCCATCCTCAAATTCGCAACTGGGACAAACCTTGCTCTCATCAACCTGAAAAATCTTTTTTGCCAAGAATTTGCCGTAGGTATGGTACGCAACAATATACCCCACAAAGCAAAGAACGGCGACAATAAGTGAGTTCACCTCAACACCTCCAGTAAAAAACTGATACAAACGGGAAAGCTTAAAACTTTCCGCAACCACACACTTCTACAAGCCCCCTGTGTTTACACCCGTTCCGAATTCAGCCCGCCCGTTGCCTTGAAGCAACACAATTAAGAACACTGAATACGGCCCCCTCGGGACAGCAGTGGGTACTCATAATAATTTAAGGTATTTCTACCTAAATTATTTCAGCCCAAATTACCAGTTCACTATTAAATAATCCGTAACAACAACAGCTTACAATTTCACAATTCAAAATAACACCACCGGGATTAAACGTTTCACCTGCAACACTGTCACCGAAAATCGTTTTTCCGCAAATAATAGCAGTGCAAATTAATTGTGAATTTATTCCGAAAGTATGCTTAAGTTCCCTCCACCACGTCCATTTTAGCAAAGACAGGCTCATGCAACGGGATCAGGATATCCGCCAGCTCTTTAACCTTGAGCATGATGTTGTAGGCTTCATAAGTATTGACCGAAGTTCCCGGAGGAATCACTTCCATTTCCATGCCCCGTACTTCCGGCGGAGGATTAAAATTCTCCATGATTACGCAGAATCCGGTAATGGCAGCAAGACCACCCTCAGTATCAATTAGGATAGTCATACCTCCCGGTGTGTGGGCCGGGGTATGCATCATGCGGATACCGGGCACAACTTCGTAATCGCCGTCAACAGCGACCACCTGCCCGGCGTCTTCCACGTCTTCGACGTAATCCTCCAGATAACGGAAATCCAGCGGATGCGGATCATGAACATGATCAAGCTCTTTGCGATGCACGTAAAATTTAGCATTCACGCACTTGTAATCATTCTCGCAATGGTCGTTGTGTAGATGGGTATGAATGACGATATCGATATCTTCAGGCTTGAGCCCGTACTTCGCCAGCCCATCTTCAAAAGTATAAATTTTGCCACCCAGATCAGCTTCGCGGTCATCTGAAATGATAGGCTGCATTTCACCGGTATCTACCAGAATCTTTTTATCCCCACCTTCCAGATACCAGCAGTAAATGGGAATAATGTAAGGCTGACCGTAATCATGCTGATAGGTCATCATACCTTTGTCGAATCGTTTGGTTCCCATAACAATGGGATGAATTTTATATTTGGACATATTTCCTCCAGTACGGACTGCCACCCGCCAGCGGCTTTATACACTTAATAGGCTGCAACATAGCACTGATTTACTTCAGTATCCATTCCTTTAACCGTGACTCAGAGATGAACCCCTCAATCACAAAAGGATCAGCGCCTACGATTTTACCTGCCGAAGTTTCACCTTCAGCCTCAAAGATAATCATGCCTCCGGAATGATCCGCAAAAGGTCCGCCCTGATATCCACTCAACTTCAAGGACGTCCAGTACTCAACGTGCTCAGGTACAGCCTTGCCTATCGCCTCCGGGCTACCCTTCATTAAATAATAGTAGACAAACGTTCCCTTTGAATTCTTTTCCATATCGCCTCCAAACGCCGGGGTTACTGAAAACATCACCAGAAAAACCAAGAAAAACCATTTCATAAGTCCTCCTTTAGTCCGTGGGGCGGATGGTGCTTAGAACCTTCACCACCTGCTCCAGTTCATCTTCAGGAATATGTTGCAGCCATTTTTCATTTGAAGCCTTCATTATAATCATGCACCGCTCAACAATCTCCCGTCCTTCGTCTGTAACCTCACACAGAACAACACGGGAGTCCTTCTCGGATCTGGAAGTCTGGATCAGTCCAAGAGCGGAAAGACGCGAAATTGATTTTGATACGTTGGATTTCTCGTAAAGAAGGTCCGAGAGAATCGCTTTTTGCGAAACAGGCCCCTGCTCTTTAATAGCTACCAGCACCACAAACTGCTGCTGCGCCAGCCCGAATTCACGTGTAATACGCCCCCCCTCCCGCTGTAGGTAAGCCCCCAGGCGGAGCAATTCAATCACCATTCTATTTGCGTTGGACATCACTTCTCCATTTAGTTTCCTAGTCAACTAATTTCAAAATCTCTCAATATGGTTTCCCTGTCAACTAATTTTCTAAAACAGCGGCCCACTCCCTGCCGATCAGTGAAACGTGAAAAGATAAACAAACATCGTTGATTGAGCTTATTTCGCAACAAAAATGGGCTCAACACAAATTAGATCAAAACGAGATAAACACACATAACTGACTAAAATAAAACAGATTGCATAAATGGTTGTGATTTATTTCACACAACTTGGTGCTTTTCAGAGGAAATCATAGAGCATTAAATGTGAAAAAAAGTTATTTTTTTCTTTATCCCAAAAAAGATTGTCTCTTTTTTCACAGACCCATAAAAAGGTGTAAGTTGAAAAACCAACGAAAAACCATAGCACAATTATTTTAACCTAATAAAGGAACCGAGGAGGTCGCCATGACTTACAAAGAGATGCAAGAACTGCTGATGAAGGAAATGAGACTTTATCATTACCCTGTAGCCGTTAAATATTTCTTCGATCAGGCTGAAGTTGACCACTTCAAAGAAAATGCAGAATTCCACGTTCCCCTTAAAGCCATGACTTTCTGCCAGTGGGAAATCGCTGCGCGTATGAAAGGTCAGACCGTTTACTCCGACCGTGATGGACTTGGATGCGGTAATGCTGTCTACGCTTTTGCGTGGAAGGAACTGGATGAGAACGAAATCAAAGGCCATGCTAAATATGTTGTAGACATGGAGCAGGCCGAAAAATTCGTAAAAAGCAAACCCCGCCTTCCCGAAGGACTGCTCGGCATTGCCGTTGCTCCTCTCGGTTCCATTGATGGAATTTTTGAGCCTGATACCGTTCACTTCTATTGCGACAACATGCAGGCCTACCACCTTGCAGTTGATTACGCAGCAGCAACTGACACCCACCCCATCCGCCCGAACATCACCATGAACTCCTCCGCCTGTGCAGGTAACGTATTTTCCTACATGGAACAGGAATTCAACATGGTTCCTGCATGTTCCGGTAGCTACAATGCAGGTAAAACCGAGCGTGGCGAAATTAACGTCATGATCCCCGGCAAAAAGTTCAAAAAAGTTGTACAGAGACTCTGTGACCGTATTGAACTGGCAAGCTCCGCCATCACCAAACCCGGCGACGGCTTCCCCGGTCAGGATATCTGCAAGAACTGTCCGCTGATTATTTTCAAGAAAGAAAAGAAATAAAAAAACAATTCCCGGACACGACAATGTCCGGGAATTGTACAAATAGGAATGAAGGCGCTGTTCCTGTTAAATCTGAATCTGACAGGGTCTCCGGCTGCTGCAACAGCCGGGATGGAAGCAGAAAACAGACACAGCAAAACCAACTTTCGATCAAGGAGATACACTATGTTTAAATCACGCAAAAGCCTTTTGATCATGGCTCTCGCGGCACTGGCAGTGGTGGCTTACATCCAGCCTGCCTTTGCAGACCGTCTGGCAGATGCTATCAGCGCAACCCCCAAGGGTGCTGAAGCAGGCCAAATCAACACAGAACTCGCTCCCGGCTTCCTCGGAATCCCCGGCGGCCCCAGCGTTAACCTCGTAATCGGCTTTGCATGGGCGATCTGGGTTGGTTGGATTTTCTCTACAGTCGGCGCATTCGGCGGCATCATGGCCGGTGTTGGTCACATCACCATTTTCGGTTTCGGTAACTATGCTTCTACCTTCAAAAAGACCTCTCCGGTCATGAACAAGCTGGTAACCGACTCCATCCGCGTATCTAACCAGTGGCTGGTTGGTACTTCCGCGGCGATGTCCTCCTTTAACTACTACAAGATGGGCCGTCTGGTTCTGCCGTTGGGTCTTTGCCTTGCCGCAGGTTCCATTGCCGGTTCCTATCTCGTACCCTGGCTCACCGCTGGTAAAGTTTCCCTGAAATCCTATATCGGATTCTTCGGTCTCTTTGTTCTCGCTTTGGGCTGCTACCTGTTCTACGAAACCACTCCCAAAGGACAGGCTGGCAAAAAGCAGGCTAAAGAAGCAGCAAAGGCTTTCGAAGCTTCCATCAAAGATGAAAAAGAAGGTGCACAGGTTGATACCGCAGCAATGGGTGTTAAAGTTGTCAGCTTCTCTCTGAGCAAATGCATCTTCACCTTCTACGGTGTTGAATTTTCCTTCAACCCTCTGATTCCGGTTGTTGGTGGTTTCATCATCGCAGCACTCGCATCCTTCCTCGGTGTTGGCGGCGGCTTCTTGCTCGTTCCTTTCCTGACCAGTGTTGCAGGCCTGCCCATGTACCTTGTTGCAGGTACTTCCGCACTGGCTGTACTCGTAGGTATGACCACCTCCGTCTTCACCTACATGGTTGTTAAAGATACTCCGGTATTCTGGCCGCTCATCGGCGTGGAACTGCTCGGTATCCTCGTGGGTTCCTTCATCGGCCCCCGTACTTCCAAGTACATCCCGGACGTATGGCTCAAGCGACTCTTCGTCGTACTGGCTCTGTACGTAGGTATCCGTTACTCGTCCAAGGGATTCCTCGGCTACAGCCTGCTGCCTCCGTTCTAAGAATTGTCTCCGACGTCCAGAGGGGAAAACTTTTACAAAAGTTTTCCCCTCTGGACTCCCCTTTCAAAACCTTTTATTTGGCTTCGCCACTTCGTATTTTAAAATGAGGTTTTAATTATGTTTGAGTCAATATATCCGGTAATAGATTCACTGCTTATCGCACCCTACCGCATTGGTTTGCCTGCTCTTGCTGCTTTTTGGATCGGCACTGCGGTTGTCGCTTTGTGGTGTACTATTGCCGGAGAAATCTCCATGAGCCTGATTTATATCTGGAACAGGGAATACTACACAGACTTGAACCGCAAGATGACCCGCATGAACAATATTTCCATTGAAGCAATTCGCCATAAGCAAAAGGACACCTTCAAGTCCGCTAACAAATGGGCCAATGAATATTTCGGGAAAGTGTTCTTTTCCCATGCCGCACTTTTTGCGGTTTCCCTCTGGCCTGTTCCTTTTGCCATGGCTTGGCTGCAATCCAGATTCACAGGTATCACCATCCACACCGTCCCCTTTACCGAATTTTCTCTCGGCTATCCTTTTGTTTTTATTTTATCATATATTATTGTACGCTACGGTTTCTCTAAAATAAAACCATACATACCTGTACTCAAAAAGATAGATGACCTGAGAGCGGAAGACGCAAAAAAAGCAGGTGAGATGACATCATGGAACGAACTTGCGCAGATTCCTGAAAAAAACAAGGAAACTGTTGACGGCAACAGTCTTGAAAGCAAGGCCTAATCATGAACTGAATTCTCTCCGGGAAAAACGCGCCCCTCACAGCGGAGAATTCATGTTCAAACTAAAATATACCCTTCCGGCCATACTCCTGTTAGCCGGAGCAGCAATTTATTTCTTCGGATCACAACCAGAGGGAAAAATTGTACGTGTGGATATGTCCATCCGCGAAGAAGTACGTGTACCCGAGCCGCGTCCGGCCATTACATACGCCTACCTGCCTCAATATTCACACCGGGTTTCATACCTGAGACACAGTAAACTTATTGATTACCTTTCCCGCGAATCCGGCTTCACAATCCGGCAGGTCTTCCCGGATACCTTTGAGGAACACCGCCGCATGGTGGAAAATGGCGAAATTGACATTTCATTCTCCAACCCCATGACCTACGTCAGCATTGCCAAAAACGGTGCACGAGCCTTTGCCCGGATCATCGAACCTTCCGGCAGTCCTACCTTCAGGGGCCAAATCATCACCCGCAAAGATAACCGGGCCATAACAAGGCTTGAAGACTGCATCGGTAAAACATGGATCGCAGTAGATCCACTTTCCGCAGGCGGTTATCTCTTTCCGCTGGGCTTGTTTCTCAAACATGGGATCAAGGAATCGGACTTCAAGGAAATTTCATTTGCCCCCGGACCGGGAGGTAAGCAGGAAAAGGCCGTGCTTGCGGTATACGCGGGTAAATATGACTTTGCTTCAATCCGGGAAGGAACTCTCAATGTTGTCCGCGACAAAATAAATATCGATAAGATCAGGATTGTTGCTGAAACCGAACCTTTCCCCGGCTGGGTCTACGCCGCACGTAAAGGGCTCTCAGAAAATGTTGTTAATAAAATTAAATACTGCATGTTCCGCATGTCCATGGAGAACCCGGAACAGGCCGCCATTCTGTATCAGGCGGGCATGAGAGGAATTCTTCCCGCCCAAGATAGTGACTACGATGCGGTAAGAAGGCTCACCAAAGAGCTTGGACTGAACATTGATTACGGACAACAGGGAGGCTGAAATGACTGAAATTTTCTCCCGGCTGAGATTCCGGACAAAAATCAATCTTGGAATAACCTTAATTGTTGCCTTCACCTCACTGATCATTGCAATTTTCGTTATCCGCATGTCCTCGGACGCGCTCATTGAGCAATCCCGCAAACGGGGTGAAGTTCTGGCCGGTAATCTGGCCCTACGCGCGGAAAACCCTCTACTTTCAGTGGACCTGCTCAATCTGGGGTCCATGGTCAACGAGCTGAAAAAAGCCGATGATGAAATCGTTTACGCTTTTATCATGGATGATCAGAACCGGGTCCTCGCCAACACTTTCAGCGATGGTTTTCCGGTCCAGCTTAAGGACGCTAATCAGAGCGAAAACAACAAAATCAGCATAGTCACCATTAATACCGGCAAAAAACGTATATTTGACTTTGCCGCACCTATTTTCCTCAATGACAAAAAACTGGGGACCGTTCGTGTCGGCCTTTCGCGGGGCGGAATCCAAGCCGTAGTCCAAAATCTGATCTTCGCCATTTTCGCCCTCACCGGAGCGGTTTTATTGCTTGCGGTGCTAATATCTACTCAGTTTGCCAGGCACTTAACCTTCCGTCTCGGCTCTCTGCAAAAACATGCCGAAGACATTGTGACCACCCATCTGGGACCTAGCCTGCGCAAAGAAGAGAACAAAAACGAGAAATTCACCGACAGATTTAAACGAGCCATCACTCATCCTCTTAAAGGTGATGAGATCCAAGAACTGAGCAATACTTTTGATGCCATGGGCATGAGCCTTGCCTGTCACATTGAAGACCTCCAGATTACCGAGGCGGACCTGACCCGCCAGAAAGAATTGCTCAAGACCATCATCAACGTCTCCCCGGATTTCGTATCCTTACTGGGCCCGCAGTTAACTTATCTCGCGGTAAACAGGACCTATGCCAAACATTTAGGCCATACAGAGGACGAAATCATCGGCCTGACCGACGAAGAGTTATATCCATCCGAAACAGCTTCCACCCGCATGGAGGAAGCACGCATGATCCTTAAAACCGGAAAAACAGTAAATAAGGAAACACGCGAACCGGAAACAGACGAACACCCGGCCCGCTGGTTTCATACTATCCGCGTTCCGGTCCATGGCCAGAACAACAACATCATCGGAGTACTTTCCACTTCCCGTGAAATAACTGAACTTAAAGGGTATCAGGCCCAGCTTATTCAGTCCCAGAAAATGGAATCAATCGGTAAACTGGCAGGTGGCGTGGCCCACGAGATCAACACTCCACTGGGAATAATCCTCGGTTACGCCCAGTTACTTCAGGAAGATCTCAACCCTGACGAACAGATATCTAAAGACATTGAAATTATTGAAAAACAAGCCCGCGTTTGCCGCAAGATTGTTGCTGACCTGCTGGGTTTTTCACGCCAGAATGAAAGTGAAAAAATAACCATGTGCTTCAACAACTCCATTCTGGAAGTTGTGCAGTTGGTCAGTCACACTTTCAAGCTGGAACAGGTTGAAATATCGACAGAACTTGATGATCGATTCCCCATCATCCACGGCGACCCTGAAAAGCTAAAACAAGTTTGGCTGAATCTGCTTTCCAACGCATTGGAAGCCATTGATGAGAAAGGACGCATCCACATTTCAACCCAACTTGATACTGAAACAATGACCATTACCGCCGTCTTTGCTGACACCGGACACGGAGTTGAACCCAAAAACATCAATGCCATCTTCGACCCCTTCTACTCCACAAAACCTGTGGGTAAAGGAACCGGGCTGGGTCTTTCCGTTTCCTTCGGTATTATCAAAGACCACGGCGGAACGATCAAAGCCGTCAGCCCTCTACCACGTTCCTTACGCCGCACTCTCGAGCTGCCGGAAAATGCTGGTCCCGGCACCATGTTTGAAGTGACTCTGCCGCTCGACGATCTATCAGAAGAAGAACCAGCTTAGGGTTTATTAATCCGAACCTATTGTGATATAGTTCCTTATTATGAAATTCCGACACGTATTCAGCCACTGGACTTACGAGACTTTCCCCCCCGGGCGATTACTCAGACGCAGGTACAACTCTTTTAAAAAGTTAATGGAACTGGAAGAGCGGTGCCTTAAATCCATCTCGCACATCGAAGATATCGGTTTCGGGCTGACCGTTACCGACTGGGCCTATGTAGAAAAACAGGCCGCCGATCTGGGCATCAATATCCGAACCATGCTTGAACACCTTCAGGACATGAACCCGGTGCGGTTCATGGATATCATGGACTATTATAACAAGATCAACTTTTATGTACGCATGGCTGTAACCGTACCCGATCCTGAAATTTCAAAGCCGTTCACTTTTGCTCTTGATGACGCCATTGATTACGAATTCAAGGCCGGAGCCTGCGCTGCGGACCTCGCAAGACTGAAACAGGCTGGCGTACCAGTTCTGGACGGCATGGTCATCGGCTCTGATGTTTACAATTACTTCATTGAAGCCAACAACCTGCGCATTGCCATTGATGAAATTCTGGAATCTGCGGTAACAACCGGGATAACCGACCTGAACATCATTTCCCGGACCATCATAGACCGTTTCATGCAGGGGGTAATGCCCGAAACAATCACCACCGAGATTGAAATAGCGGCACTGGAAACCTCGCGCGGAAGCGGTAACCTGACCCTGACCGCATCCTCCACCCCGGAAGGAAGCCTCTACGCCCTGCCGGAAAGCTGGTGCACCATCAGCCCTGTCCCGGCACAGGATATTGTTGAGGCATGGAAAAAAGCGGTCACCTGTAAATTTTCAGCAGAATCCATCAAAGCCCGCATTGAATCCGGTTATGCGGACCGCGAAAGTCCGGCCTCGGTTATCATTCAGCCTTTTAAAGACATTCATGATTCAGGTGTAATCGAAACCCTGCATGAATCATCGGATCTACCGCCTAAAGACCGGGAAGGCGGATGTTCAGCAATATTCAGCTACAACTCCACAACCCCGTTCTTACTTTCCAGACGGGAAAAAATGCGGATAATTTCCCGCCCTGAAAAATCTCCGCTTTCCACCCATTCGGCAAAAACAATCGCCTCTCTGGGTAAAAAAGCAGAGGAATTATTCGATACGCCGCAAAAATGCCACTGGATCACCGACCTGCGTAACCGGGTAATGATCACCTCCGCCCGCTCATACCCTTTTCAAGGGGAAAAAGAGACGGTACGTATCAAACAGGCCCTTTCCTACATCGCCAACCTGAACATCTCCCCGCGCAATACGGAAATGTTCCTGCCGGAAAAAAGCCGCTCCATGTATGATCTGGTGCGCTTTGCCAATGAAAAAGGTATTGAAGAAATGTTCTCGCTGGTCAGCAAGAAAGGACTGGGAATTGACGGAGCCAAATACCTGAAAGCCCGACAGCCCATCGGCATCACCGTACTCAACCTTGCGGACGGCCTGTTCAGCACAGCTGCGGGGAAAATGGATATTTCACCGGATGACATCAAATCAGCCCCCATGTGGGCTCTCTGGTTCGGACTCGGCGCGGACCGTCCGGGCTGGGATGGAGACAACAGCATTGAAGGCTACGCAATCCTTTCGCGAACCTACATGAATATTACCCTGAAATCAGAAAAAGACCTGACTGAAGTGGACGCAGTCTGCGACCCAGATGCCCAGTCCAATCACATCCATTTCCGCTTCAAAGGCGGCAGCGGAAGCCCGGACCAACGCATCGCGCGAATCCGGTTTATTAGTACGACCTTAAAGTCGCAAGGGTTCAGCACGAACCATCAGGGAGATATGATTGAAGCGAGATTCACAGGAGGAAGGGAACCGGAAATTCAAAAACTTCTGGCAACAACGGGACACTTGATCGCCCATATCGGCACCCATCATCCGGTGGTTAAGGAAGGAGAAAATGCAGATCAGGTAGCAGCGCGGTTTATTTCGGGATTGGGATAAAAACTAAAGAAGACTCAGTCCTTCACCCGTGACTTCTTATGAATCTGAACCAGAAAATGGACCAATTTATCTTCGATCTCGCGGTCATCCACGTACTCGATGATCATTTCCTTGGCCTCTTCAAGGTCATATTCTTTAAGAAGCTCACGTAACCGCATGCGTAATTGGGCTTTCTCCCGTTTAATATGCAAATCTTCTAAAATATCGGTAACATAATCAAAATCTTTCTTGGCAAGAGCCTTTTTGAAATTAGTACGCACAAAATGAGAATAGAAACGACCAGAAATCCCGGTAAGAAGAGTACCCAGCCATACACCTAGGACCAAAGTTACAAGGTCGGCGGCTCTTTCCTTGGCAATATTTATCCACTCGTAAAAATCACGATCCCGAAGCAAATCCTGTGTTTTGCGCATTTCATAGACCATGCGCTTTGCAGCCGGGTTGTTCTTGTCAATATCGAGTGCCATGCGGAACTGGGCCTCAGCCTGTTCAAGATCGCCCATTTTAAAATAAGCCCGCCCGAGCAGGCTGTACAACCAGTCCGAGCGGGGGTGTTTTTTCAAACCTTGTTCAAGACTGGAGACCGCAAGTTCATAATCACCACGGTCAATCAACTCCTGCCCCATTCTTCCGCAAGAAAGTTCGGATTCAAGACCTGAAGGAGAAGTCGTTTCCGCCCGGCACTCGATAATGCCAACCATGGCGGTCAGGGTCAGAATAACACAAACCAGCCAGATAATTCTTTCTACTTTATTCATTAACGGCCTTATTTATCTACCAGACATCCAGAATTAATTTTAATCAGCATAGCACTACCAGAGCTGCTTGATGCTGCTGCCGGGATAATAAAATTTCAAAATGTGATCGTACTTCTTGGTTTTACCAAGTTCCGCAGCTCCCCACTGCGAATAGCCAACACCATGACCCCAGCCACGGCCTTTAAATGTATAATAATCTCCCTTCTTGTCAATCTTCAAAAGAATATCAGGCAATTTCAATACCCGTGAACTGCCCAGAGTTGTCCGGGTACGCAAGTCGCGATAACCGGATTTATATTTAATGCGTACCTTAACAATCCTACCGGACGGACCCTTTTCAAGAGCCTTGATGGAACGGATTCCGGGCACGGAAATACCGATTTTCTTCAGTTTGGCTTCAATCTCTTTTCTACTGTACTTTTTAGTCCATGATGCCATCTTGCCCTTTAGGCTGGCCGGATCTTTATGTGCCACGAGATAAGCCTTTCCTGCTCCAAAAATAGCCTTGGCATCTGCGGTAAAACCGCCGCTGTTGGCCGTATACTGCGAAAGAATAGGCTTCTTCTTATAGAGCATCACCTGACCGCGAGTCTGCTTTACTGCCTTATCAGTACGCTTGTCTTCACGAGCCACACCAGCGTACATCTGGTCGTAGGTATCGGCATATACATCATAAAAAAGATGGGTGCGGTGCTTCTTCTGGTAATAAGCATAAGTCCGCGCTGCCACAGCCTGAGCCTTCAAGGTTTCAGCGGGCCAGGAAGCATATGATTCCGCAGGGACTACCGAACGCAGGTAATCTTCAATCTCTACCTGATTAAGAATCAGCAATTTGCCTTTGCGGATACTCACATTAATAATTCCGCGCACCTTCTTGGTTTCAGAACCATAACTGACCTTGAGTACGCCGTTGGATTTGAATTTAATTCGACTTGCTGAAACCACCTTGCCGTCAAGGGTCAACTTATTGCCGGACATGCCGACCTTGTACTTGCGGCCGCAGCCAAGTTCGTCAGTACAAATTTTATCCTTCCCTGATCCGGTAGTCACCGTCATGGATTTCACTTTTCGACTCAAACAAACTCGAAGCGTCGGCTCTTTGCTGATCTTTCCAGGAATTTTTTCATCGGGCTTCTCATCAGGTTTCTCATCAAGTTTCTCATCAGGCTTTTGGTCCGGCTTCTGCTCCTCTTTAACCTTCATGGAGGAGACAACCGCTTCAGCCTGATACTTGAATTTCCCCTTTGGAAAAAACCGCAAATACTGTTGAAACACGGATTTAGCCCGGTCATACCTGTTCATCTGGTAATAAAGAAATCCTAATCGATAGAGAGCCGTATCCGCATAATCAGGGTAATTACGCCCGACCATACGGTAAAGATCAGCTGCCTTTTCCGGGGCATCCAAAAAAGTGGACAGCACCATGGCCTTACCGAACATGGCATTAACCCTTGTCTTTGCTACGGGGGAATAGTCCACAGCTGTATCGTACTGCTCAAGAGCCTCAAAATATTTACCGATATCAATCAGGTAGCTTGCATAATTAATATGCCACTGGGCCTGCGCCTGATCCTCTAGCTCGATAGGCGAATACTTCCGGGCCTGTGCAGTTGCCGGGATCAAAAGCATCAAAACCAGAACCGAAAGAAAAATACTCTGTATCACACTGGATTTATTCTTCATCTTTATTGTCCTTCACTTTTTCTTCGCTCGGTTTATCTTCACTTGTCTGGGCTGGTGCGGGCTCTGCCGGAACAGCCAGATGATCAAGGTAATCCTTCATATAAAGTAAATTACTATCCGCCGGGCTAAGCAACAGAGCCTTATCAAGCACCTGCCTTGCCTGCTTGATATCGCCCTTGTTAAGCAGGTAGCGCACATTAAGCTGATGCAACCGAACGTCATACGGAAACTTTGAAATACCTTCATCCAATATCTCGGAAAGGGCCACATCATCCCCAAGTGCCAGCAGGGTGTAGGAAAGATAAAGATAGATATCGCGATCATCTTTCATCTTCACTGCCTGACTCAGAGACTGATAAGCATCTCCATAGTGCTGACTATGAAAAGCATTCACGCCCTGCTCCTTAAGTTCAGCAAACTTCTTCTCACGCAACTCGGGTGTAATTTCCCGGTCATCAATCAAAATAACCCTTCGGCCATGAGGATAAGGAGCATCGAGAATGGATTTAACCAAAACATCGCCGTCAAGCCTCAATTTCTCAACCGAAGCAGAGCCGAAATAATTATCGCTGACCACCAGCTTTGCAGCAGAGACTATATTTCTCTCGTTATCAAAAATATTGTTATCCTTGATTTCAACACTGCCGCCATTGAAATCAATACCCTGCGTACAATTGGTAATGCTGGACCGGACCACGGAACCGTTCCCGGCACTGAGCACCAGTCCGTGCCTTACCCCTGAAATACGCAAGCCCTTAAAATCATAATTACCTGTTTCCATCACCGCCGCTGCATATGAGCCGCCTGCAAATGATGAAGAACGAATCTCAATATATCCACCGACAGCAGTTACAGCCTTACTGAAACCGCTGAACTCACACTGGGAAAACAGAGCCTTGCCGCCGGGTAAAATTTTAATACCCTCAGTAGAATTTGACTCGAGCCGCACAGGTCCGCTTATCTCACCGACGGACTCAAGTTCGCCATAAACATCAACCCGCCCCTTGTCTTCAAAACGAATTTTTGTCCCGGACTGAATAGTGAATTTCGAACCTTCAGGAACAGTCACCGGAAAACCAATACGGTAATTACCCTTGACCAGAACACCGGAGAGTTCACCGAAAAGCTCCCGCTCATCAAACTGAGGCATAATAACCTTAGTCACTCCATTCAAGGACGAAAGGTTTCCGGCCTTATCTTTGATACGTACGCGGTAGAAAACAGTAGTTCCCTGCATCACATCGGGATCAACAAATTCAGGAGTCCGAGTCTGGGCGACAGTTTCAAATTCACCAACTGGATCATTGCCCTTTTCAACAACAAACTCTTCAAGGTCGGCAGCAACCGGAACCAGCCAGTTTAACTGCACACCATCACGTCCGGCCTGAGACTGAACAGCCTCCAAAACCGGCGGCAACTCGCCATCCAACGAAAGAAGTGAACCGGACTCAACCCAAAGCCTGTCCACACCGTTGGCCTTGCGCATTTTGACCATCAAAGGTTGATTGTTTGCCTTGTCTCCCTCAGCAACTACATAAAATCCTTCATAAACACCCTGCGAAGTCTGAGGTAAGGGTATGTTTTTCTTGAAATCACCAATGCTGAAAGAGCATTTCAATCCCGGTTCAGCATCTACGCGCACTGCGACCCGCTGCCCTACACCGAAAAGGAGATTATCCACATTGGTATCCACAGCGATTACTTCCGGCAACTTCGGTCCCTTTGGGCAATCCGGCAGCACCTGCGCCATGTTCCATGCCCAGTCGTAAACGACCATACGCATCTGCCGCCTGATAGGATCGGAAAAGACTTCTTCCACAATGGTCCCGGCAAGACCGATAACCCCGGTAGGCACGGAAATCCTACGCTTGGAAGCACTATCCCGCCACTTGCCGACCAAGGTCCCGGCAGCGTTATACATCATTACTTCAGCATCTAACTGGAAGAGATCAAAAGCCAAAGCTTTAATCATATCCGCGCTGTAAATATCTGTCTTGACGATACCGTCCGCATTAAGGAGCTTGCAAAGTTCCACATCACTCATACTGCGCCAGCCGTTATCACGCCCCAACTCCGCAAGGGTATTGTCCACCACGCTCTTTTGCAGCGGCATGAACCCCTTCCCGGCCAGTTGATTGCTGATAGCCGCACGGGTGATGTCGGCCACAAAAAGACGATCATCATCCAGCACCAGCACGGATTTATGCTCTGTGGAATTTTCAGAATGTTTCACGTATTCCGCAGGCAAAATTGCAATCTTATAAGGAATTGCTTCTTCCTCGGTATACTGCACGGCCTGCGTGGTTTTCTTAGCGAAACAACCACCGAGCACGATTACTGCCAGCAATAAAAAGACGATAGATTTATGCTTGTTAATCATGGCTATGACTTCAACTTCCTGTCTACGTTAAAGGAATTGACCGTGCCGAGAACGGACCGGACCTTTCCCTCCAGTTGCAAGTGCTTGTCAGCAAGGGAATAGACCCCTCCTCCCCAGGCCTGCAATTGCCGCCCACTAAGATTGAAAGAATTGATAAGCAGCTTTTTACCACTCAAAGCCGCCCGCAATCGGGCCGTGCTGAAATTCAGCCCCTGTCCCCCTTCGGGATTGAAAGAAATCGCATCCAGCAAATCAATAAAAAATCCCAACCGGGGATCAAGGTTGGCAAGGTTAAAAACATGCAGCCCGTCAATCTTTGCGGAAGCCTCACCGCGCACGGAATCAGCGAGCTCGCCGCCATCAGTGCCCTGCATGAACACATTAGCATTCAGATAAATTTTGCCGCGCAGGGAAACCGAAAGATCCTTTGCAAAACAGGCAATCAAACTTGATAGACTGGTCCCGCGCCCCTTCACATTACACTGGGCAGCCAACTGATTCTGAGCCAGCACAACATCAGCATTCAAATTGAGATGAAAAAGTTTACCGCTGGCCTTGAGCAAGGCACGGTCAGTACCGGATTGCAGATAGATAGCGACATCGCTGAACGGCCAATCATTGTAATAAAAACGGCGAATTGAAGCCTTTCCACTGAGACTGCGGCCCAGTAAGGGACCGAAATCAAATTTTTTATCTGCCTTAGCAACCTCTTTCGGAACTGCACTCTTTTTCTGCTCCGGGCTGCGGATACTCAAAGATTTTAACTGCGCTTCATAGCCGGAATTCTTTGTGCGGGGAACATTGAAATACCCGGAAGCTGAAATACGTGTTTCCTTATGGCTCAACTGGGTATCAAACACAGTCCGCAAAGGATTTTTTTTTTCAGCCTCACAAGTGATTATGTAATCGAAAAGGGAAAAATCAAGGGCCTCGGCCTTGAACCGGGCCTGTTTCAAATCAAAAGGAAAAGATAAGGATGCCTGCATGTTGCAATTTCCGCCAGTTGCGGAAGCAACATTAAAACTACGAACGGAAACCACGGGCTTGCCGTCCTTAAGCTCAACATCAGCATCAATATCGGAAATACTGAGTTCCTGCTTCTTTCCGTCCAAAGATTCAAGTACCAACACAAGATCCTTGGCACTTACAGTCATCCTGCCGGAAAGCCCCTTATTAGCAACACTGCTGGGTGGAGAGGAAAGAGCAACAGCCTTAAAAATTAAGGACCCCTGCGGCTTGATAGACTTCAGCTTGGCGGATTCACACATGGAACGGGTAGCGTTGCGGCCCCGTTCACTCCTCTGAGCCATGGCGTAGAGTTCCCCGGCATCAACCTGAGCTTCGTCAAGAGAAACCTGAAAAGTTCCGCCCTGTCCCATCTGCAAAGAAAGTCCTTTACCACTGGTAGAATCAAGGATCAGCCCCCCGGCCTTTACGCTCATGGTTCCGGCTGCATTGTCCAAACTGAAATCAAGATCATTAGTTTCAAACTTACCGGCCTCAGCCAACTCGGGAATGGTGGAATTAGCCATGTAGCCGAACCCGGTCAGAAACCCCAGAAAAGAGGCCGGATCAATGGAACATTCAGTGGCCTGAAGATTAAGCTTAAGAGGTGAGGTGGAAACCATGTCCAATCGGCCTGAAAACTTAAATCCCAATTCGGCAATAGAGGCACTGCGAACGTTGAAAGCAAACCCGGAACTTTCCTTTTCCATGCTGGCGGAAACAGTGAGCGGCTCAGCTTTATAGCTGTTAGTCAGCTGAATTTTGCCGGAAACAACGTCAATTTTATCGGGGAAAATAGCGGGCAGTTCCAGCACTCCCGAACCGGAAGATGTTCCTTCACGATGGGCAAGAGCCTTCACATCCGGGTCCTGCAAAACCACATGGCGAAGCTTAACTTCTCCGGTGAGCAGACTGGGAATGTCGGGATAGATTTCCAGTTGCGGAATACGGACGGTATCCATACCGCTCTGGACGCGCAGGTTGGTAACCCGCAGGGAAGGAAGGGGGGAGTAATGAAGCTCAATGTCTTCCATTACCACCCCCATGTTGGTCATATCAGAAAGCAGCTTCTGTGCGGCATCCACAAAATGAACCCTGACCAGCACCATGGAACCGACCATAACCACGGCCGCAATAATTCCGCCAATGAGGAGTCCTTTCTTGTGCATACCCACGGAGACCACCTTTTTTAATTACTTAAGTACGAATACTACCCTTGCCTGTGCCAGCAGGTTGTACTTCTGGTCATAAGCAAATACGGTTGATGCATCTTCAACGCTGACAACTGCGTCAGTAACGTTCTGCACAGTCTTGCCCTTGAGCACCATGGGAGACTTACTTCCCCATGATTCAAGAAGGGCACGGGCCTTTTGCAGATCGGTAGTGTAGCCGCCGCAACCTCTTTCAATCAGGACCTGATTAAGGACCTTGGAAGGATCGAAGAGAACTTCATTTTTATCAGTAAGAATACGGTTGACCAGCGCAGGCTTGAAGTCGAAATCACGCACATCAACTATGATACCGTCAACGGGAGTAGCCACGGCTTCCTGAATCTTCTGTGATGCAGGTTCAGTAGTCTGGACCGGAGGTTCGACTTTTTCAGCAGAAGCTGCCTGATCTTCAATAATATCAGATCCCGGCGGTGGAACCTTGGCCTCATCTATCACTTCTTCTTTTTTCTTGACTGGAGTCGTGACAATTTCAGGAAGGGTTTCAGGCTTGAATGCCGGAATATCACGAACCTTCAATGCAGCAGGTTCCTTGAGGATAATTTCATCAAAGGCACTGTATACGGAATCATGGCCGTGCAGATTCAAGCGCAGACAAACCCTTGCATAACCTTCGGTACGGTCAAAGGATTCTCCGCATGGAACAGCACCGCGCAGGGTACCGTCAACAGTGGTGCGTACCAGTTCGCTGGCAAGCATGCCGTCACGAACGGTAGTTTTACCGCTAAGACGCAAACCCTGAAAGATTTCAAGCATCCTTCTCTGGGCCACAACTTCGGCAGCACGTTTAGCCCGGTAACGACTCTGCCCTGCTTCGGACTCACCGATTACCTGAATGTATCCCTTCTGGAATACTTCATCCTGATTAACAACCTCAACAACCTTTTCCCCGGCAACAGCGGAGCCGGCAAAAAGCACTACCGCAGTCAGGGCGAGTAATAATTTTTTCACTTTATCCTCCACTGTTAATAGATATTCATGATGTTACGCAGACGCATCAGAGAAAGAATCAAATCCGCACCATCCATATTGGAATCAGGACGGAAAGCACCGGACAAATCGGTCTCCATCAGGTTGCGGTTAACCACGGTAACAATAGCGTTGTACCATGCGTCAGTGGCTTCCACATCAGGGTAGAGAGATCTTTTTTGCCCCATATGCTGGGTGGACATAGCTTCATCACCGGTCAGCTTGATGAGTACATCTTCCAGAACAAAAGCCAATTCCTTGCGGGTCATGGGCTTCTTGGGATGGAAGAGATACGCCCGTGTCTGCTCATCATAAGTAGGCTCAAGCCCCCGGACATGCCACTTGAGAACGGTCATAATTTCCGGCTCGAACATATGGCCTACAACATCGGCAGGAGTAAATTCAGCCTTCTTATCATTTCCGGGAACGGGAATGCGTCCGGCAAAAAGCCTGTCCAGATGGAGTTCATCCACCAGCAATGCAGCTACGTCAGCACGGTCAACTTCTTCCTTAACCGCAATCTTCTTGGCTACATCGGTCAGAGTGTAATTACTCATGGCCCGCAAGATTTTCTGGGCACGGTTGTAAAGTGCGTTAGCCTTGTCATGCCACTTCCCCGGAGAAGCGGAAAGCACTACGCCAAGTACATCCTCGGACTTGCGGAACTCGCCACCCTTAAAATAGGCCTCGCCCATAAAGTAATGAACGGCCTCGGTCTGTCTGTAGTAAGGAAGATCCTCTTCCACTACATATTTGATCATCAGCTTGGCGTCTGCGTAGAGATCTTCAGCCCTCTGCAACCAGCCACGGGTGGCGATATGAGTATAAACCCGGATACCGGTCACATAAGCGCTGAATTTATGTGATTTATCGCGTCTTGCTTCACGCACGGCCTTATCAAATTGGTCAATGGCCCGTTCAGCATCAACAGCACTGTATTCATCATCACTCTCACTCTCGGCACGCATAGCGTAAACAAGAGCCTTACCGGCAATGGCAGGAGCATATTCATCATCAAGAGCAACTGCTCTTTCAAAACGGACAAACGCCTTCTCAGGCATGCCCTGATCTATAAGCTCCATACCCATCAGATAGTGATGGGCCGGGTTGTCTTCAATGGACATGGGTTTTACTTTTTTTCCGCATCCCGCAAGGGAGAGAATTAAAAGCAGGCCCGTTAGAAATATTACATATCTTTTCATCCGGTTATCCTCCTTGCATACGATTAGAACCCTTCAGGATTCTGCCAGCGGAATTTAAGGTTTCTTCCGTCCATCTTGCTCTGAAACTTTTCCACCCCTACATTTTTAAGTGCAGTGGAAACCCGCTTAAGCAGATTTTCAGAACGCAAAGTGGACCAGTAAACCACTTCCATGTTCATCCCGCTCTGACGCTTTACTTCTTTACGCACAAAACCGGGAACATCCTCAAGGGCGGCGCCCACATGAGAAAGTTCGGGAAAACCAAGAAAGGTCAAGGTGTAACGGAACCCCTTACCACGATCCAGTTCGGATTCCATACGCTCAAGCAATTCCCGGGCAATCCGCACCGAAGCCCAGTAGGTTTCAGGCTCGGCAGCTTCCACAGCACGGCTGTAGACTTCAGCAGGTTTACCGGAAAGACTCACATACTTTTCAATAGGCCTACGAACTTCACCGATCTTGAGACCGTCGGAGATTCTAACGCAGGTCAGATGCATGACCGGGTTAGCATCTCTGGGAAGCTCAAGCTCCACAGTGACAACATAATCGGCCTGAAGCAGGCTGTTGAACTTGGCAGCCTTTTTGAGGTTCATGGAACCTTCAATTTCACCGAACTTTGCACGGGAAAGGGGCCAGTCGATTACCTCAAACTGGAATTTATTCCCGAAAGTACGCGAAACAGCATGCACAAGTTCTTTCATGGATTGCTGGGGAACGGAATTAAATCCGGTCCCGGAACCGAAAATGAGCAGCCTCGGCAGGCCGGACATTTTTTGCAGGATGGCAAGGGTGGTGTAATCGGAATACATGAGCTTGCTGTCGACCACGGCATCAATAGTGATGCTGTACCCGTCAGCAGTGGTTCCTTCCTTCAACACCTTATAAGAGGAGATGTACCCTTTCGAATGGCTGGCAATCTCGTCACGAACCAACACCCCGGACTCCACAAGGGAATCAGAAGCCAAAGCCGTGCCGATCTGCATTTCAACCGCAGTACGTAAAGCGGAATTCAACGCCTGATGACGGTCAATTCCCTCGCCGGTAGCCTCCACGGCAAACGCCGAGGAGGCAGCCAGCAATATTGCAAGCGAAATGGTAACCACCTGAGAGTACAGTTTAGCTAAGGACATACAGACCTCATTTTTTTATGACAGAGAGTCTACCAATCAGTATTGCTCTGCTTTCTGCGCTGCTTAACGCGGTGCTGCTTAACGATCTTCACTTCGTTACCGGAAATGTAGACACGTCCCTTCATGTTCAGCTTTCTGAGCATGCGAACCATATTGCGCTTCAGGTGAGAAGAATCAATGGAGGTCTTGTACCACATTTCATGGTGGGAAGAAGTATTCAGAGCATTAGACTTAGGTCTGTGGCTGTCGTAACCGGTAAAGATAGTGATGTAGTCTTCAACGTCGAGCATGTCGTCATCACTGAAACCGTCAAAAACGAGAGTCCACTCAAGGAGACGCCCGCTGGAGCCGATACCGGAACCGCTGCCCGAACCGCCGCCGGAATCAGAGCCACCACCTTCAGGATGGTACTGGTCAAGACGATCGGCAAGCACTGCGCCAACGTCAGAACCGATGATTTTGGAAAGCTTACCTACTGCCTCAAGAACATCATTGCGGCTGTATGGTCTGGGAACAAGCTGGTATTGCTGAGGTTCGGATTCAAAGTTACCCATTCTGGAACCGTCCCATACGGAAAGGAGACGGCCTTCGATACGGGCGGTAACCCTTACACTGTTCTGATTGGCCTTGGCATTAGGGTAGATGCTGAAAATACAAAGAACATCAATACCGGCATCCTTGGCAATCTGGATAAGCTCAGCATCATTACGTCTGGTTCGACCCTGAGCATGAGTAGTGTGAGTCAGCGCGGTTTCGTCTTTCACATCAAAACCGAGATTAACCATCTCGTTAGAAATGGCATTAATAACCCGTTTGAACACCCTTGAATTACGGGGAACAGTATCAGGATCAGCATCTTCCCCGACAATCATGACCCTTGGAAGGTCGGTAGCGAGAGCCATGGAAGGCGCAATAAAAAAGCAGACCATGGCGATGAGAAGCAGTATTGATTTCCTCATGTCACTCTCCTTAAAAAATGTATGTTACACCATTTTGCCCGATTCCCTATGTCCGGGCAGTTTCTGAAAAAAGAACCCTCAACCCTTTCCTGACAATGCCGGAAAAAATTGAATCAACTCTATTTAACTTATATAGTTACTAACTATATTATATTACACAACTTATGCAACACAATTTAAAATTTATCTTCGCATTTCATGCACATATGCATCTATTTATAGGACAACCCTGAAATAATAAGATAATCGCCAAACGGAGTCAAACCTCTTTAAAAAAATAGAAACATTCCCAGAAGTTATACTTGTCACTTTTCATGCCGTCCCTCCTGCTGATACGATTGCTTTCGCGTATCCATATTGAAAAACACCTAGTTTTATGTATACCACAGGAAAACAATATTTATCCACGATTTTTATAATGAAATCATTGTCTGGTAAAAGCGAGGGGAAAAAGAAGCCCGTTCACCCCACGCGTAGTGACCTAAGTACATCTTTACTAACAAACGCAAGCTAACCAACTAAAATAAAGGTCTTTCGCATGAAACCAAAGAAAACAAATACAGCCACCAAAACGTGGGAAATGATGCAATGTTCCCGTGAAATACTTGGCCCAACCTGCATCCAAAAAATTTTTTCCAGAGGCCAGAGCCAAATCAACCGCTATTGCTCATCCCCACAGCATGAAGACCATCAGCGCAATCCACTGGACAGGCTGCATCTGCTTTTCAGCAAACTTGAGGAAGAAGGTGAAAGGGAATTGGTAATAGCTGCCCTGAACCACTTATGCAGTTCAGTGGGCTATAGAATTCAGGAACAACCTGAAGTTATTCCCGACAAGTTAACCGTGGAAGAGGAATGTCTTGATGACTACCCCGAAAAAGTAGAGCTGGACAGGCTTATCGCCAGCAACTCAGCCCCCGAACTGGTCCGCAGGCAAGGGGAACACACCTGCCGGGAAATCATGGAAACAGTGACCAGCTATGAAGAGCATTGTAAAAAGAACTAACAAAGAAACCCCATCCTGAAATAAATTTCAGGATGGGGTTTCTGAGTTCAATTTTCTTCAGACTATATTTTTTTAATTCTTCATGTTCACAAACTGAAACGGCATATCAAAGTCGGAATCCTTGACCAGAGAAATTACAGACTGCAAATCATCCAGTTTTTTACCGGTGACGCGGACCTGATCGTCCTGAATGGCTGCCTGCACTTTCATTTTTGCGCCTTTAATCATCTTCACGATCTTCTTGGCTGTATCTTTATCGATACCTTCTTTAAGTTTGATCTCCTGCTTGAGCTGTCCGTTGGAAGTAGGCTCAAACTTACCGAACTCAAGAGATCTGGGATCGACTTTACGTCTGGTAAAATGAGTGATCATCATGTCCTTCACGGCCTTGATTTTCATTTCATCACCAGTAACGATACTGATAGTATTTGTCTTCTTGCTAAGAGTAATCTCAGTATTCACTCCGCGAAAATCGTAGCGGGTATCAACTTCCTTGAGCACATTGTTCACAGCGTTATCGACTTCCTGTGCATCGATCTGGCTTACAATATCAAAAGACGGCATGGTATATCCTCCATATAAAAAATTATTGGCAATTTGATTTCGCCCTGTAATCTAACAATCAGCAAGACATAGTCAAGCCCCGCACCCCATGCGGTTTAAGATATCAAGGCCTTTTCAACGGAAGGGTATATATCGAAAATGGTATCGAGCTTGGTAAGTCTGAAGACTTGCTCCACTTTGGGATGCAGCCCTGTAAGCAAAAACCGCCCGCCTACAGGGACATCATGCGCAGCAGGGATCAACCCGGCAAGACCGCAGGAATCCATAAAAAGAACAGATGACAGGTCCAGCACAAACTTGTACTCCCCTTCACCAACCAATGATGAAACTCGTTCCTGCAACACAGAAGAATTGGTTGCATCAACCCTGCTTTCACCAACACGCAGAATGACAAAGTCCCCGACCCTTTCCTGAGACAAAATCATACTCTGCTCCTGAACAGCTTACACTATTACCCCGTTCCCCTATTGCAACATTACGGCAAAAACAATATCAATCCAAAAAATTGCAAAAAAGTATCAAAACAATTACAAATCTAACTACTACCATCCCAAACTACAGAGAGCAATAGCTATGTACATACTCAATTTGCGTTACATAAAACCATTGGAAGAGATTGACGCTTTACTGGAAGAGCACATCAAATTCCTTGAAAAATATTATGCAAAGGGTGTTTTCATCACTTCAGGCCGCAAAGTTCCACGCACTGGCGGAGTAATTCTCGCGAGAAATATTACCCTTGAAGAACTTGAAAAAGCTATCAATGAAGATCCCTTCAAACGAGAAGGAGTAGCAGAATACGAAATCATCCAGTTCATCCCCACAATGATGGCCGACGGCTATGAAATTCTAAAGGACACTCTTGAATAAAAACGAATATATACTTTAATCTCTACTTCGCCATAATCAATTCAAAGAATTAAGCTTGTTCGTAAGCTTCCTGAATTCAGTCTTCATTTCAATATTCTGGAAAACAATCAGTTCAGGTGTTTGCAATTCCGATATACGGTCCAGCATGGCATTGGCGTCCCGCATCAACGAGATTAGGCTATGTGCCCCCTGAACGGTCTCATAAGTATTCAAGGCAACCTCATACTCATTTGAAATATCAGATTTAGCATCCGCGATGCGCTCCCTATTTTTGCGAAGATAGCCAGCGTACATCTTAGCAGTCCTAACAGTCAGTCCCTGTGCAGCTAAATTTGTCTTGTATATCCCCCGGTACTTGGCAGGCTCGCTATTGATCTTCTCAATAGTCCTTTGGATCAACTCCTCCTGCTTGCCGATAATCTCAGCCATGCGGACTTGATAGACATCGTCAACCTTCTGCTCATAATTATCATAAAGGTTGAGTAGAATACGCAGCAGCAAGGTATGCATGCCGTAATAACGTTTGGCCATTTCAATATTTTCGTTAGCTTCGGCAGTAAGCCGCTGCAATTCGGTAGTGATGAGCTTTACATTGTTGAAAACGGAAACAAGCCTAACATCATCATCTCCGGTAACGCTGTAGACAAGAGTTTCAACCTGCTCCCGGTCAACCTTCATGCCCATAGCCTGCATTTCGCTAAGCAGTTGATCGACGAGTCCTTCAATACGTTTATCATTTTCCTCTTCGCGGATTTCAAGTTCTTTGATTTCCGCATCAATGGAATCAGCATCTTTTTTCCATACTTCCCACTTCTTCACATTCTTGGGCGCGGCAAGACGCTCGGTCTTCAGTTCTGCAACCCGCTCACGACAATAACTGGAATCCTCCTGCAATTTGCGGATAGCATCCTTTGTTTCCGACATACCCGAAATACCGAGCACTTCAATACATTCATCCAGCAAATCATTGATCTTACCGTCAACACTCTCTTTATCAGCTTCCAGAGGGTTCCACGATGAATCCGGCACATCGGCCCGGATATCAAGTTCAGATACGGCATCTGAAAGCAGAGGATGAACTTCACCCCAGACTTCCTCAAGGGAGGATGCCGGAGCAGAAGTAACAAAACAAAATACAAGTACAACTACAGAACAAATAACTCTCACTTGAATCCACCTCTAACTATTCACAAAAGAATCAATCATCACTGCCTGAATCGCTATCCCCGGAATTATTATCACCCTGGTCGTTCTCATAATAGTCATCGTCATAACCATTTTTACGACCTCCTCTCCGAGAATTCTTTTTCTTAAATTTAAACACAACCCAAATAACTGCCACAATAGCAAGAAGGCTCAAAAAACTTTCAAAATCCATACTACCTCCCGACATTGAATAGTTCGGATTATGATCCTAACACCTTATAAAAGCAGGTGTCATGCATTAAGTACAAAACATACATTCTCCTTACAGAACCCTGAATGCGAAACAAAGTCTGTCATTCCAATTGAATGTGAATTTTTTCCCGATTATAAACCAAAAATCATATAATACTATGATTTAACACTTCACAACTGGACAACGATTCAACAGAGGCATATAAACCCGCCGAAGGATAGTGGAATTACGTCCACCTATACATACTGAGCCCTGTGCCCCCGCCCGGCCTATCGTCAACAAAGGCCCCGCGCTGCGCCTCAGCCCGGCTTTACGCTTTACGCATTTCCCGAGAGCCATAAAACTACACCACAGATACGGGATTTGCCGGGATTTAGACTTCAGTATTCATTGTTTTACAGATCTAAACGAATGGAGAGAAGTTATGACACAGTCATTGGCAAAGACATTTGTGAATACCTTTCTGGGCCATGCCCCGATGTGGTACAAACTGACTATTCTGGTCTTCCTGATCATCAACCCGATAATCATGGCAACCCTAGGACCTTTCGTTGCAGGCTGGGTTCTCATTGCTGAATTTATCTTTACCCTAACCATGGCACTTAAATGCTATCCTCTTCCGGCAGGCGGGCTGCTGGCTATGGAAGCTGTGCTTATCGGACTGACCACCCCGGAAACCATCTACCACGAAGCGCATCATAACTTCGAAGTTATCCTGCTGCTAATCTTTATGGTTGCCGGCATTTATTTTATGAAGGACTTCCTGCAATTCACCTTTACCCGCATTCTGGTCAACGTACGCTCCAAAAAGCTTATATCCCTACTGTTTTGCTTTGCAGGAGCATTCTTATCCGCATTTCTTGACGCGTTAACCGTTACAGCTGTTATCATGGCTGTGGCATTAGGCTTTTACAGCGTTTACCACAAGTATGTTTCAAGCGGCGCGGATAAAGGTTCACACAGCCTTGATTCCGACCTGCATCTCAAAGAAAAGAACCGCGAAGAGCTCAAAGAATTCCGCGGGTTCTTGCGTAACCTAATGATGCATGGCGCTGTGGGTACTGCACTGGGCGGTGTATGTACCCTCGTTGGTGAGCCCCAGAACCTGCTTATCGGCAGTGAAATGGGCTGGCACTTCATCCCCTTCGCCGTGAAAGTAGCCCCTGTAACCATGCCTGTTTTTGTAATCGGCATGCTGACCTGCCTTCTGACTGAACAGTTCAAAATCTGCGGTTACGGATTCACCCTCCCCGGCAACATCCGCTCCTTTCTTTTTGAAGAAGCCATGCGTCAGGAAGAAAAACAGGGACAGGCCGGTAAAGTTAAACTGATAATTCAGGCCCTCATCGGCGTCTGGCTGATTCTTGCTCTAGCCTTCCACCTTGCCGCAGTAGGTATTGTCGGACTTTCAATTATTGTACTGCTGACTGCTTTCACCGGCGTTATCGAAGAAAGCCGCATCGGCCCCGCATTTGAAGAGGCTCTGCCTTTCACCGCACTGCTGGTGGTCTTCTTCGCTGTCGTTGCTGTTATCCACTCTCAAGAGCTCTTCAAGCCGATTATATCGTACGTGCTCAGCATGCAGGGTCAGGCCCAGCTCATGGCCTACTACGCTGCAAACGGCATACTCTCTGCCATCTCTGACAACGTATTCGTAGCGACTGTCTACATCTCCGAAACCAAGATGCATTTTGTACACGTACTTGATGCCATCCCCGGTATCGGCATGACCGGACAGGCTCTTATGGATAAGCTGACTGATCCCCACGCTGTACGCGGGGACATCATCGCCACACTGCCGCAGGCAGCAGGCGCTCAGGTTCAGGCCGCCATGCACCAGTTCGATAAGCTTGCCGTTGCCATCAACACCGGAACCAACATTCCTTCTGTTGCCACTCCTAACGGTCAGGCTGCATTCCTCTTCCTGCTGACCAGCGCAGTGGCCCCGGTCATCAGGCTTTCTTACGGTAGAATGGTTATGCTGGCACTGCCCTACACCATCACCATGTCCATCACCGGACTGCTGGCTGTAGACTGGTTCTTGTAAGCCATACATATATAGTATTAAAAAAGCGGGTAACCTGATTGTCAGGTTACCCGCTTTTCTTTTTGTCCTCTCTGGACATAGAAAAATAAAAAAACTAACACATACGCAGGATCAACATTTAACAACCAGAAGATTGCCCATGAAAACAGATTTAAAAATAATCGGCTACATCCGCTCAACCATCAAGGACAGAGCCGACGCCCCCAAGCAAGGCAACGAAGGCGGTGTTGAAGCATCAGTGGAAATCAGGGAAGAATACAGAGATTCGCTAGATGGACTGAAAACAGGAGCAAAAATACAGCTGTTCACATGGTTGCACGAAGCAGACCGCAACTGCCAGAGAGTACATCCGCGCGGCGATGAGTCGCGGCCGAAACGAGGTGTATTTTCCACCCGTTCCCCGGACAGGCCCAATCCAATAGGGTTGCACCCGGTAACCATCACCGCCATTGACGGCTGCAAAATAAAAGTCCGTCCTATGGAAGCCATAGACGGAACACCGCTGGTGGACATAAAAATAGCCCAGCGTTAAAAATGGAATATACCACCATCCCACGGGGCCGGTTACAGAAGGACCGACCCCGCATGGGGTATTCCATCGATACAGGTATCGTGAAATCTCGGGTAATTACTACCGGGGACGGTAAGTAATTCTGCCGCGAGTAAGATCATAAGGGGAAAGCTCTACTGTCACCTTGTCGCCGGGCATAACCCTGATGCGGAATTTACGCATCTTGCCGGAGATGTGAGCCAGAACCTCATGACCGTTTTCAAGCTCTACGCGAAACATTGCGTTAGGGAGAGCTTCTTCCACGGTGCCATTAACTGCAATTCCTTCTTCTTTAGCCAAAATTTTTCCTCTTACTATTGTATGTTCATAAAAAAAGCCCGCATACGCAACTGCGACAGCGGGCTTAATTTTCGATTTTCCCGAATAACGGAAATATCAAGACTGTCTTTAGGTACAAAATGGCTTTGGTGAGAACTAGCTGTTTTCACCTGCCCAAAGGGGCTTTATACCAAATTGCTACAAATTACCAGCGTCTGGGACGCTCTTCCCTCGGACGGGCTTCATTAACTTTCAAGTTACGGCCACCGAAGTCAGTACCATCAAGGCTTTCAATAGCTTTAATTGCACCATTGTCTTCCATTTCAACAAAACCGAATCCGCGGGGGCGGCCTGTTTCACGATCATTGATGAGTTTAACAGAAACTACTTCACCAAACTCTTCAAAAGCTGCCCTAACATCTTCCTCGGAAGCACTCCAGGGAAGATTACCCACGTAAATGTTTTTCGACATTTCTCAAAACTCCATAAAAGCGTTAAAACTTAAAACAAACCAGACTAGCCGCCCGCGAACAAAAATTCGTAACGACAAACGCTGCACTCAGAAACCCGCTGAGAGTCAAGCAATCAACTAAATACCTTAAAGACAATCTACGATATTCGGCTGAAATCCGGTAACCTATTAGCCCCATAACCCGATAAAGATAAAAGAGCAATAGGCCCGTGCAAAAAAGGGGAAAGAAAAATCCTTTTCGACACGGGCCATTAGGTGCTTATATGAAGCGAACTGCTATTTCTTAAGCCAGCTCATCATTTTGCGGAGTTCACCACCAACCTGTTCAATCTGGTGTTCTCTGCCAATACGGCGCATGGCACTGAAGTGCGCATTACCGGACTTGGTTTCCACAATAAATTCTTTTGCGAATTCACCCTGCTGGATTTCCTTGAGGATCTTCTTCATTTCCTTGCGGCTTTCCTCATTGATAACGCGAGGACCGCGAGTAAGGTCACCGTACTCAGCAGTATCGGAGATGGAATCACGCATCTTGGCAAGACCACCTTCATAAATAAGGTCGATGATCAGTTTGCACTCATGCAGACACTCAAAGTAAGCGATTTCAGGCTTGTAACCAGCTTCTACGAGAGTTTCAAAACCGGCCTTGATCAGCTCGGAAAGACCGCCGCAAAGAACTGCCTGCTCACCGAAAAGGTCAGTTTCAGTTTCTTCACGGAAAGTGGTCTGCAATACGCCGGAACGGGTCGCGCCGATACCTTTTGCGTAAGCAAGAGCGATGTCAAAAGCTTTACCGGAAGCATCCTGATCAACAGCGATGATTGCGGGAACAGCTCCGCCTTCAGTGTAGGTGCGGCGTACGAGATGACCGGGGCCCTTGGGAGCAGCCATGATAACATCAACGTCCGCAGGAGCGGCGATCTGTTCGAAGTGAATATTAAAACCGTGACCGAAAGCAAGAACGTTGCCGGGCTTCAGGTTGGGTGCGATATCGTTCTTGTATACGTCCGCCTGAACCTGATCGGGCAGAAGGATCATGATAAGGTCGGCCTGAGCAGCAGCTTCAGCAGCACTGACAGGTTCGAAACCGTGTTCCTTGGCAAGCTCGTAGTTTGCGCCGCCGGGACGCTGACCTACAACAACTTTAATACCGGAATCACGAAGGTTCTGTGCGTGGGCGTGGCCCTGGCTACCGTAACCAATGATGGCAACTGTCTTGTCTTTGAGCAGACCCAGATCAGCGTCATTTTCATAATAAACTTTCATTGCTTTCTCCTGATTTTTATCTTTAATTCGGACACGAAACTCGCGAATAGTTTCCCGGCGGCTCGCCTTGAAAAAAAGCCAGCCGGAGAGCACTCCTGTGCCGAAATGTTGATGAAATTTTTTTTACCTAAACTTGCAGAGCACGCTTCATGGCTACGGTGCCTGTGCGGGCGACTTCCTTGATACCGAACCGACCCAGCAGGTTGATCAAAGCTTCAATTTTGCCGTGATCGCCAGTGACTTCAATGGACAGTTCGTCCACGCTGACATCAACAACCTTGCAGCGGAAAATATCTACAATACGTAGAATTTCAGCACGCTTGGCATCTTCGGCATTAACCTTGATCAGTACCATTTCCCGTTCCACCGAGCTATGCTCGATGAGATCCACAACCTTGATAACAGTGACCAGTTTGCGAAGCTGCTTTACAATCTGCTCCACAATATGTTCGTCGCCGTTGGTTATGATGGTCATGTGGGAAACTCCCTCCTCAAGGGTGGGAGCAACGTTGAGTGACTCAATGTTGAATCCTCGCCCACTGAACAGTCCTGCAACTCTGGAAAGAACCCCGGGCTCGTTTTCAACTGTCACGGATAAAGTATGTCTCATTACTTCCTCCTAAACGAGCAGCATTTCGGTTAATGAAGCACCGGCGGGAACCATGGGATACACGTTCTCCTCCGGATCTACACGGACATCGATGATGGTGGGCTTTCCGTTGGAGAAAGCTTCCTTGAGTATCGGTTCGAGGTCTTTTTCTTCAGTAACCCTGTAACCGGCGGCTCCGTATGCTTCGGCAAGTTTTACGAAGTCCGGCTGGGCATCCATACAAGTTTCACTGTAGTTGCAATTGTAAAAAAGCTCCTGCCACTGGCGGACCATTCCGAGGTAGCCGTTATTCAAAATAACAATTTTTACGGGAAGGTTGTTGCAGACAGCCGTCATCATTTCCTGAATATTCATCTGAATAGAACCGTCACCGGCAATATTCACCACTAGTTTGTCCGGGAAGGCCATCTGAGCACCTATGGCTGCGGGAAAACCGAAGCCCATGGTACCAAGACCACCTGATGAAAGGAAAGATTTGGAGCGTTTAAACTTATAAAACTGTGCGGCCCACATCTGGTTCTGACCCACTTCAGTGGCGACAATAGCTTCGCCCTTGCTGATCTCGTAGACTTTCTCCACGACACGCTGAGGCTTGATGTAATCGGTATCGCTCTTTTTATAACGCAGAGGATGAGTTTCGGACCATTCCTGAACCTGTCTGACCCATACGGCGTGGGCTACTTCCCAGTCGATGGAATCAAGATTCGGTTCCATTTCACTCTTTAATGCAGACAGTGCGCTTTTACAGTCAGCGACCAGAGGCACGTGTACGGCTACGTTCTTTTGAATTGAAGTGGGGTCAATATCGATGTGAACAAGAGTGGCTTTAGGGGCAAATGTGCTGACCTTACCGGTAACACGGTCATCGAACCTCGCCCCGATTGCCAGGACGAGGTCCGCGTTATTTATTGCCATGTTTGCGGCGTAGGTGCCGTGCATTCCCAGCATCCCCAACCAAAGGGGATCATCTCCGGGAAAGGCGCCCAGCCCCATAAGGGTAGCGGTCACCGGAATGTTCAGGCTCTTGGCGAGCCATGTCAATTCATCCTCAGCTCCAGAGCTGATAACCCCTCCGCCAGCATAAATCAAGGGCCTTTCTGCGCCTTCGATCAATTTTGCGACTTTTTTAATCTGACGCGCATGCGGTGTCAGGTTCGGGCTATAGCTCCGTAGCGACACATCTTCAGGCCATTCGAACTCGAATTTCTGCTGCATAATGTCCTTGGGCAAGTCAACAAGAACCGGGCCGGGACGTCCTGTACGGGCCAGATAAAAAGCCTGTCGGACAGTATAGGCAAGGTCTTTAATGTCCTTTACCAAGTAATTATGCTTCGTGCAGGGACGGGTAATTCCTACAATATCCACTTCCTGAAACGCATCGTTTCCGATAAGCGGGGTGGGAACCTGCCCGGTGAAAATAACCACCGGAATTGAATCCATGTACGCCGTTGCTATGCCGGTAACAGTGTTGGTCGCTCCGGGACCTGATGTCACGAGGCAGACTCCTACATCGCCGGTGGCGCGTGCATAGCCGTCCGCAGCATGGATTGCACCCTGTTCGTGCCTTACAAGTATGTGCTTAAACGGATAATTGGGCAATTCGTCGTAAATATCAATAACGGCTCCACCTGGGAATCCGAATACGACGTCCACACCCTCCTTTTTCAGACATTCAAGAAATATCTGAGCTCCGGTGAGCTCCATGGCTACCCTCCCTTATTTATGCTTGTCGAGCAAAGCTTGCAGCTTTGTCTTTCCAGCGAGTTTTTTCTTCTTCAATTCTTTAACTTCCTGAGTTTCAGTCTCACTCAGGAAGTTCTTAGCTTCCATTTTATCGATGAGTTTCTTAAATTCGGTGTGCTGATTCCATAGAGCGTTAATTTCGCTGTCCTGGCCCACTAGCTGCTCGATCAGATCAATGTCTCTCTGTTCCATTTGAAACTCCTTTTTGCAATGGTTTGCAACTCAGGCGCTGGCGGGAATTATCCCTTCCCAGCGCGGTTCAACATCGGACTCCACCAGTAAAACCTTTTTACGGTTGGTATGTCCTGATGCAATGGAAATATTACGCTTTTTGAGACCCAGACGGGTCGCGACAAAAGTGGCAAGAGCCTTGTTTGCTTTGTTATCCACAGCAGGCGCGTTTATACGCACACGCACACTGTCCTGATACTCTCCGGTAACACCTTCATTTTTGGCACCGGGCTGCACCCATACGGAGACCCTCCACGAACCACGTCCGCAGGGTCTGATGTAAGAGGGGAGTTCAGTAATAACTTCGTTCACTTGGCTTTTTTGAAGAATTTAAGTTTAGACTCGATGGCTTCAACCTTCTCAACTTCGGGATCACCGATCTCCAAAGTCTTGAGATGTGATTCAAGGAGAGCTTTCAGCTCAACCTCAAAACGGGTTCTCTGCCTTTTCAACTCATTAATATCCTCGTGGATCTGAGCCAGCCTGTTATGGGCCTGCTGCAAAATCACCTCCGCCCTTGAATGGGCTTCGTTGAGGATAAGCTCGGCCTCTTTTCTTGCAGTGGCTTTGAGGTCGTCCACCATCTTCTGGGTGGTCATCAGGGTATCGCGCAGGGTTTCTTCCCTCTGGCGAAACTCGATGATAGTATTCTCTCTCCGGGAAACCATTTTCTGAAGCTGCTTTTTTTCATCAGCAGCGGTACCCAGAACATCCGCAAGCTCAGCCATCAGTTGGTCCACTTCGCTCTTGGAGTACCCGAATAAGGATTTAGAGAACTTCTTATTAAGTAAGTCGATTTTTGAAAGACTCATGCCCACCTCCGGCATCTACATACCATAAGCGAGTCTGGTGAGGTTGCCCACCAGAGCAATGTCGATCATCTGGATAGCCAGAAGAACAACAATGGGTGAAAGATCAAATCCACCAATATTTACAAAGGGAAGATACTGCCGCACTTTGGCGAAAACAGGCTCTGTTACGCTGCGCAAAAATTTGACAATGGGATTGTAGGGATCAGGATTGACCCAAGTAATCAAGACGGAAATGATAACCACCCACATATAGAGATTAAGAACAAGCGAAAGAACCTTCGCCACGGCAAGAATCACGTAATCCATTTAACATACTCCTAACGGGCTGGATCAGAAGCGATGGCTTCCGATCTTGACTATAAATTGGCACAGCAGGATTCAAGAATCAACTGTTTTTCCAAATTTACCTAAATTCTATTAAATATAAGAACACCAATCGCAGGGGAAAGCAGGGAAAGCAGGGCCTGACGACATGCCGCCCTGCTCCTTCACACTGATTTAAATAAACTTTTGCTGACCGCAACCGCAGCCAGACCAAACATCATTACGAGCCTTTTCCAAAAGATTACAAAGTGTCCAGTAGCTGTCCACATGAAAACGGGCACTAAGCGTCGGACTACGGTAAGCCCAAAATTCAACCCCGGCACGCTCGGCGCAACTCTCATCAACCCAGGTATCGCCGATATATACAACTTCATCAGGCTTCATATTCCATTTATCAAGAATGTAATGGACGCCTTCAGGGTGCGGCTTACTGTTGGGTAGTGTGGTCGAGGTAACCATGGGCGAGAAAAAGCCCTCTATATCAAACATATTCAGAACCAGAGGCAAGGTATCAGTGCGATTTGTGTTGATACCCATACGAATATTATGAGTTCTCAGCCACTCCAATAAACGAGTCAATCCTTCTTCAACCTGAATGTAATTGATGCCTTCTTTAAGCAACGGATCGGAACAGAACTCAAAGGCCTGTTCGTGAGTCTCTTCAGGCAGGATATGCTTTAATGATTCTGCATGGGTGTGGGCATGAACGAACTTCTCTTCGTCAGCGCTCAGGGGTTCAAGGCCGAATTTTTCCTTGAACTTGTTGTAGTACCACTTATTGGATTCAAAGGAATTGATCAAGACTCCGTCGCAATCAAAAATTACGCCTTTAATTTTCTTAAACACCTCTGGAGGGGTTACCGGACTGATATGTATAGATTCCATCGGATTTCTCCTTAATCGTCTTCTTTAGCATTAAGGACTACGGTAAACTCCCGGTCAAGCCACGGCTTGTCTTCGGGCAGTCCGGAAAGATCCAGCAGCTTCCACGCCTTTTCGCGGAGCACCAGAGCCTTTTCCGCCAACAATCCTTCTTTTTCATAAAATTCGATATCGCGGTCCCGCCAGAGGGAGACAGCATCCACATCCCCGGTGACCAGCACGGAATTCTCCGGCAGCAGCAGAGCGAACCCTTCAAGCACTTTCTGCCACGGCAACTGCAAATCACCACCGCCCATACCGGGCAGGTTAGCCATCAAACCACCGAGTGCCATGGCCTTGCGGTCATCCTCGCTATCCACATCCAGACCGAGACTCTCACCGAAGCCGGCCCATTTCTCATTGAGGTTCTGCTCGAGGGAACCAAGCTCAATATGTTTTTCTTCGTAAGCATAACAAAGAGCAAGCACGACCTGATTCTGAATCCGTGCTTCTTCATCGCTCTTATCTTCTACGTCTGGGGCAATACGGGAAGCTAGTTCAGTATGAATAGCGGAGGTCCGCTCTCCGAACTGGTCTTTGTCATTGGACTGGGGATTAGCGATAAATTTGAACATATCACCAAGACTTTCACCGTAGCTGATGAAATCATCAACCATACGCTTGCAGGTCCCGGGTTCCACGGGAAGATCTTCTGGACGAAAAGCAGGAACTTCGCCAGCCTGCTCCCGGTCGATACCCGGATCGAAAATCAAAGCACCCTCAACCTTTTCTTCGACCAATTCTTCATGCATTTGCGGAAAATATATCAACACGGCAGAACTCCTTTTTATCTAAAATTCTATTCCTTACGCGGCTTGAAACGACTGCATACGCCCTCGCATTCAGGCAACTCAAACAGGCAGACCCTATCATGTATCGCGGAACAAAAGGAACCGTCCTCTTCCTCGCACGGGACCATATTGCGACACACCACTGTGAATTTCAAGTGTTCTTCTATCCTTTGTTCCCAAAGATCCCCGAAAGCCTTTGCATCAAGATTGAAATTTTCGGCCTGTAGCAGAAGTTTATCATACTCTCCTTCCAGATCAATCATGACCCTGCAACGGTACTGCCGATTATATCCGGGGTTGAGCTTCTCCTCAAAGAGGCACCTTCCATTCTTATAAAACCGGCACATGCGGCCCGGCATTTTAGTTACCTTAGCCAAAAGACTTCCCTCCGGGATACACGGCCAGCGGCCTGAAACTGTTCAACATTCAAAGGAAGAATTATGTACGCATCACGGCTTTGTAAAGATCAAAAATATAAATTTTACGTGTCGTTCCGAGATAAGAAGACATTCTTGACCAAAGAGCAAGGCCCGTGTAAAAGTTCACTACTATCTAGCATTGGAGGATTAAAATGTTCGGTTTAGGTATAACAGAGATTCTTTTAATTTTGGGTATCATCATCCTGATTTTCGGAGCTAAAAAACTTCCTGAAGTAGGAAGTGGACTGGGCCGCGCAATTCAGAATTTTAAAAAGGCAAGCAGCGAATCTGAAGAAATTGACGTAACACCGTCAAATAAGGATAAAGATAAAGAAGCCTAAGCTTCTGCTGTCAGCTTGATTTTTTAGCAGGTCCATACCTGCAAGATCCCCGGTTTGCTTTGCGAGCCGGGGTTTTATTATGCCCCTTTCTCCACTTCTTCTGCAAACATAAGCAGCCCCCGTCTGAGATAAATGGCACCGGAAATAAAAGTGAATACAGCGGTGAGAATTACCAGCTCAGGATGCATAAAACTCACATCCAGACCGAAGGCCAACCCCGAAAGCACAGAAAAAACGACCAGCAATTGCAACGCAGTAGTTATTTTACTGGTCCAAAGAGGATCAATCCTCTTCTCCACTTCCACACCGTAAAATTTAAGCAGAAACAAACCGCCGACGATAATCAGATCACGGGAGACAGCAAGCACGGTCAGCCAGACGGGAATGAATCCTTGCGCGGAAAGACAAAGAAAGGAAGTTACCAGCAAGATTTTATCAGCAAGAGGATCAATCATGGCCCCGAATTCGGTGCGCTGTTTCATGACCCGAGCCAGAAAACCATCCAGACCATCCGAAATCCCGGCAACCATAAACAACAGCCATGCTGCAAGGAAATTACTGTCGAGGTAAGCGATCACAAACCCCGGCGTCAGCAATATCCTGAAAATGGTTATGAGATTAGGTATAGTCCAGATTCTCCGACTCTGCACGGTCCTTCCTTTTTATTTAGCCTCCTCAAGTCCCTCCAGACTGAAAGTCAGCCCGCGGGGAGGCAGGTAATCATTAAGGTATCCCCGAAGCACCCACTGGTCGGAAACTTCAAGAGACCAACTTGCAGAAACAGCAGTGGGCTTCATTTCCACATCAAGCAAGTTTACTTCCTGCACAGCGGAATCCCATGATTTAAGCTTACGTCCGAACTCGCGGACTCCATCGGGATTGAACCAGCCGCTGACAACCAGCACAGCCTTGGGGTTCATGAGGGCTTCGATATTCTCGGAACCGAAATATTTACCCAAAAGTTCACGCCAGACCCGCTCCATACTACTTCCGGAAGCAAACCACTTTCCACGGGAAGATTGCAGATCTCCGGACCAGCGTTTTTTGGAAGCATGGCGCACAGAAAGAACAGCCACAGTTCCATTGCTGTCAGCCACCGTAGCATTAACCAATCCATAAAGAGCAATCAGCTCGTTGATTTGCTCATTCTGCTTTAATTGACGTTCCTCATTAAGAGTATACTTTTCGTTGGAAACATTAATTTGCACAGGAACTTCAGCAGCTGAGAAGAGTCCCATCTTTTTCATGGCCGAACGCAGGCTCTTGCGGTTCACACTCACGTTGATGGATACGGAAACACCGTCTTCGGCCAGCTTGACGTTCATGTCCTTGTAGCCGTTAATGTATTCCTCATAGTATTTGCCAAATGCTTTTTTAACAGCCTCGGTCCTTTCTGCGGGCATGGTTCCGGGAAGCATCCGAGAGGCTTCAGCAAACAAGGCTTGCGCAAAAGCTTCAGTCACAGCTTCCTGACGCAAGGTCCGCTGTGAAACTTCCTTTTCAGGATCAACAGGCTTGAAAATCTGCACCTTCACAGCGTGGGCAGGCAGGGCGGAAAAAAGCAGCACAGCAACGCAGGCGGCTAAAACAAACGGCTTTATCTTATCTGAAAAATTCAACTTTATCGCTCCGGTAAATTTATCGCTGTTGATTCTGAACTGCGGAATTTTCATCCAAAGAGCCTTCCTGAATGTCGCTCTCTTCTGCTCTAGCAGGAGATTCCTGCGGCTGCTCCATGTCAACAGATTCATCAACATCAGCAGTCTTAATGTCCGCATGAGGATCATCCACAAGAATAACCACTGCGCAATTCTCACTCACGATCTTACGCTTAAGAACGGCTCTGACTTTGGCCGCATCATCAAGAGAAAGCACAAAATTGCTCCGGGAAGGACCATGAGTATTAAGGGCTTTGATCGTCAAAGGGAAATTTCCAACCCGCGAACGCAGGTTCTCAGATTTATCATCGACCATATAGGTCACAAGTCCGCGCTTGAGAACAGATTCCCTGCTGACCGCGAAGGGACCGTACACGCCCACTCCCCTGCCGTCATAAATAAGGGGAAGCAACACAGGTTTGCAGTTAAGTCTTCTGGCGTCGATAACAACACCGCTATATACGGTGCTATCAATATAGCCGTTTTCCTCACTTTCAAGAGCTTGCAGTTCTGCTCCGGTTTCACCGCGCTCACCGGAAATGGTCGGCGGAATTCCGGTCTGAAAAGAAAGGGTCGGCGGAATTATGATCGAAGAAAGGCCGTTGCGCAGATTCAGGGAAGAAGTAACCACCACAGTCGCGTTGCCGTCAAGGGCAGTATCAAGCAGGGAATTCTGCACATACCCGCGTAGGGAATTCAAGGCCTTAAGATCATTCTTGATAATTGAGGAAACCTTACGGCGGCTATCCAGCGGCAGGGAAAGGACAACATCCAGCAACCCTTTGCGGGAGTCAACAGCTCCTTGCCGTACGGCAAGAGCCTTGCTGCGCACCGGGTCAATACTATCCGGCAGCAACTTGATTTCTGAGGAAGCGGCAATAAAACCATCTCCCCAGTTAACGATGGTCCCGTCGGATTTTTCAACCAACCCGCCGAAACCATTACCATTATCTGCTGTCTGCGCGGACGCAGAAGAAACCGTAACCAGCAGAACAAGTAGAGTGAAAAGTATATATTTTTTCATATGTATTCCGTTTTAGCGTAATTATCTGTTCTGGGATTACTTACCCTTCCCGGACTCAATCCGCAAGCCACTGCTCTACAAATCTAACAGCCTTATCATGCTCGTCAGGTGCAAACCAATGAATATCCTGCTCCCGCTTGAACCATGTAAGCTGTCGTTTGGCATAAGCCCGGGTATTCTTAGCCCAAAGACGGACGGTCTCATCCATGTCGATCTCGCCCTTGATAAAACGCATCAGCTCAATACAACCGATCCCGGTCCAGCCCGGTGCATTTTCATCCGGGCAGATTTCCCATGCCCTGCGCGCCTCATCCACTGCTCCGGCCTCCAGCATCTTTTCGATGCGCAAGCTCAGCAGCGGGGTCAGCTCGTCAAGATCAACCTTGATGCCGATCTTCAAAAAATTATATGGAGAAGGCGGAACTTCACGGTTATGCCACCAAGTAAAAGGCTTTCCAGTGGCCTCGTAAACCTCAAGAGCACGGGCATTACGTTGGCGGTTGTTGGGATGGGTGCGCTTGCAATATTCCGGGTCCACTTTTTCCAGCTCGGCGTAAAGGGCTGGCCCGCCTTCTTCCTCAGCACGTTTGCGGATGCGTTCCCGAATCTCATCCGGGATATCAGGGATAGGTGCGAGACCGGACGTCAAACTTTGCAGATACATGCCTGTCCCGCCAACCAGCACTGGAAGCTCGTTCTGCGGAGCGGCTTCGATACACTCCTTGGCAAGATCAACGAATCCGGCAGCATTGATGCTCTCAGTGGTGGGCAGAAAACCGTACAGTTCATGCGCACAGACAGCCCGTTCTTCCGGGCTGGGCTGAGCGGTAATCACCGGAAAATCTGCATAGACCTGCCGGGAATCAAAATTGATCACCCGCACCGGGAATTTCCGGGCCATCCCCAATGAAGTGGCGGTCTTTCCGGCCCCGGTAGGACCGAGGATGCATACAACTGGCCTACGCTTTTCCATTATCTATTTTCCGAAGGAACAAGCCTTTCGAGGACTTCATCATAAATCTGACGCGGCACAAGACCTTTGATGTCCCCGCCGTTCACTGCCACATCCTTGATTATGGTAGAACTCAGGTACATCCACTTGTAATCGGTCATTAAAAAGATGGTTTGGATATCATTATCAAGGCGGCGGTTCATGAGTGCCATCTGAAATTCGTACTCGAAATCAGAAACCGCGCGCAATCCGCGCATGATCACATTGGCAGGACTCTGTTCCACATAATGGACCAGCAGCCCGTCAAAGGAATCCACTTCCACCTGCGGATGGTGCGCAAAAATACGCTCAGCCATGTCCACTCTTTCCTCAAGGGAGAACTTACAGTTCTTGGACGTGCTGCCTGCCACGGCAACAATGACTTTATGAAATGTTTTGATCCCACGCATGACCAATGAAAAATGACCACGGGTAAAAGGATCAAAAGTTCCGGGAAATACTGCTGTAACTGGCTTTACTTCTGCCATAATAATATCCTTGTCTGACCATAGAGTTTGTTTACCAGCAGATCGAGGCGGTCCACATGTTCCGACTCGGGAGGTTCAACCTTGTCCTCCACTTCCGCCAACACAAACCCGTCCTCGGAAAGCCAGCCGTTCTCAAGAGCCGCATCAAGGGCCTTGGGCAGCAAATCGTATCCGTAAGGAGGGTCGATGAAAATAATATCGTACGGTTTATCCGGGGCTTTACCGAGTACTTTGAACAAATCCGTTTTAAAAACCTTGTACTCTTTGGGGGAAGCTCCCAGATCCTTTAAATTGGTACTGATCAAGGCAGCGGCGCGCACGTTTTTTTCCACAAAAAAAGCGAATTCCGCACCCCGGCTAAGGGCCTCAATGGCAAGGCTCCCGCTTCCGGCGAACATATCTGCCACGCGCAATCCATCCCAGTCCACGCCCCTTGATTCGAGCATGGAAAAAATGGCCTGCCTGACCTTGGATGTTGCCGGACGGTAACCGGGACCGCTGGCGGTCTTGATTACCCGGCCACCGTATTTGCCGCTTATAAGTCTCATATCTTTTATAATTCCGAAATTAGTTCAATAACCTGACGGTTAATTTCAAGCAGCCTATCCCGCAACTCAGTCTGACTGAGAAAAGATTGTGACTGCACTTTATCCAGCCTGCCCCTGAATTCGGTAAAAAGCTTTTCCGAATCATTAAGCAGAAAATCCCAATCGATTTCCGGCTTCGCGGGCTTGCCCTTGACCACGGGCTGCATTTCGCCACCGGGTACAAGCATGAGTTCTTCCTGGTAATCGGCAATATGCACCTTGTACCCGAGTTCCTGCTTGATGCGTCCGGCCAGTACTTTTTGACCTTTAGGTTCGCCGTGGGTCAATATGACTTTCATGGACGGGCTGTCAAAGTGTTTCAGCCAGTCAATCATCTCATCCTGCCCAGCATGGCCGGAAAAACCGTTGATAGTGAAGATTTTCGCCTCCACAGCCAGCTTTTCGCCAAAAATTGTGATGTTGTCCGCACCGTTGACCAATCTACGGCCCGGAGTACCCACGCCCTGATAACCAACAAATACCACACTTGAGTTTTTACGCCAGATATTGTGACGCAAATGGTGTTTGATGCGCCCTGCGTTAGCCATGCCGCTAGCGGAAATAACGATTGCCGGACCTTCTGTCTCGTTGATTGCCTGCGACTCTTCAGTTGTAAGGGTAAATTTTAAATTAGGCAGGGAAAGCGGATCATCACCGTTATGCATCAATTCCTTGGTATCAAGGTCGAAAAATTCCGGATGATTCCTAAAAATTTCAGTAGCTTTGATAGCAAGCGGACTGTCCAAGTATACAGGCATGTCCGCCGGAAGTCTGCCATCCTTGTAAAGCAGGTGCAAAGTGTAGATGAGCTGCTGTGAACGCTCCACCGCAAAGGCCGGGATAACAACCTTGCCGCCCTGCTCGTAACTCCAGGCGATAGCCTCGGCAAGTTCATCAAGACTGTTGGAGGAATCCTTATGGTTACGGTCTCCATAGGTGGATTCCATGAGCAGGTAATCGGCCTTTTCAATGATGCTGGGATTGCGCACAATGAGCTGGTCCTTATGACCAAGATCCCCGGAAAATACAACTTTAGTGGTCTCGCCGCCTTCCTTAATCCACAATTCAATAAATGCAGACCCGAGAATGTGTCCCGCGTCCTTAAAATTTACTGTAACACCTTCCGCAGGATCGAAACTGGCTCCATACTGCACAGTTCGCATGAGCGGCACAGTTTTAAGTGCATCATCCTGCTGATAAATAGGAGAAATGGGAGCCATGCCCTTGCGCAGTCTCTTACGGTTGGCCCACTCTGTTTCCATTTCTTGAATGTAAGCACTATCCAGCAACATGATATCAAGCAAATCGCGGGTGGGGATGGTCATGTAGATGGGGCCGTCAAAGCCAGCCCGTACCGCAGCCGGAAGCAAACCAGTATGGTCAATATGGGCATGGGTGATCAGAATAAAGTCAAGATTCTTGGGGTCGTAATCAGCTATCCCCCGGTTGCGTTTTTCAACTTCCGCGTTACCCTGATGAAGGCCGCAATCCACGGCGAATCTGACATTATCAGTCTCAATTATGTAGCAGGAGCCGGTAACAGTCTTGGCGGCACCCATAAAAGTAATCTTCATTTATCCTCCCAAATCATTTCCCTGAAATCTATTCAGACTATGCTAGTCAGGCTTTTTTTGATAATTCGAATGCACTGTTACATGCACCAATAATCAAATTCAGGCAACCGCGGAGCAATTAGAAAATGCAGCAGCACAACCAGAAAAAAGCATACCTGTACGGACTTTCCGCCGTACTCATCTGGTCCACTGTGGCCTCGGCATTCAAAATAGCTCTCGGCTACATGGACCCGCTGCAGCTGCTCTTCTACGCCGTTATTTTCTCCACCATATCACTCTTCGCCATTTTAAAAATACAAAATAAAACCGGACAGATAAAGCAAATGAGCAAAATTGAATTGCTCAAATGCGGACTGCCCGGCCTGCTCAACCCCTTCTTATACTATATAATACTCTTTAAAGCCTACGACCTGCTCCCGGCACAGGAAGCCCAACCGCTTAACTACACTTGGGCCATCACCCTTTCATTGTTATCTATCCCTCTGCTAGGCCAGAAAATGACCATGCGTGAACTGCTGGCAATCCTGACCAGTTACCTCGGCGTGGTAGTCATTTCCACCCACGGCAACTTGTTCGATATAAAATTCAGTAATGGTTACGGGGTCTTTTTGGCCTTGTTCAGCACCATAATCTGGTCCCTGTACTGGATAATGAACACCAAGAGCAAATTCGATCCGCTTATAGGTCTATTTTTAAATTTCTGCTTCGGCCTGCCGCTGGTAACCGGAGCTATGCTTATCTTTTCCGGGCTGCCACCGTTTAATATCCCGGCCATACTTTCAGCCGCCTATGTAGGATTCTTCGAGATGGGTATCACCTTCGCCCTCTGGCTGAATGCCCTTAAATTCAGTGAAAAGGCGTCAAAAGTCAGCAACCTGATATTCCTCTCCCCGTTCCTGTCATTAATATTAATCCACTTTATCCTGGGAGAGGAAATCCTGCCTTCAACGCTGGTGGGATTACTTTTTATTGTGGCTGGAAATGTAATTCAGCAATTAGGAAAAAAGAAATAATCTGATACGCACACTCAAGATACAAAGCAAAAATATTAAACATCATAGAGCGAAGCTTATTGAAAAGTTTTGAGGGGATGGGGTCTGGGGAAGGGGAACTTTTCCCAAAAGTTCCCCTTCCCCAGCCGTCGGAGACAATAAAAATACAAAAGGACCGGGCTGGAGGTTCCCGGTCCTTTTTGTATTAAGGAGTGATGATGAGGAATGAAGACTGTATATTTATTCGGGCATTTGTTGAAGAAATTGCAGGGGAACAACTTCTTCGCCCGTCTTGTCTTTTTACTTAGCATCATGCGTGCCAAAAGAACTTAGTTCGCAATTACATATACTTACAAAAAACACCTATTTTTACCAAACGTTCTCTGCACTTCCATTTGCACAAATTCATTGCACATATGTGCAATGCACAACTGCACACGCTGCACATCCATTCAGTCCGACACACAAATACAAGTTTAAGAATTGACGACAGAAAGGTTAAATTCGCGAAACCCTCTGTACATAACAATTCTTTCGTATTATGTTATCAATAGCGGAACTCGAAGAAACCTTGAATCACTACTCAATACAATGAATACACCACACTTAAATAATAAGGAGGAAATTATGCATACACGCCTTTCAGATGTGTACCTAAACCATGAGATCAATGAAAAAATCGAGGAAGCCTGCCAGAATCTGGGAATCAGCAAAAGCATGTTTCTGAATGTGCTGCTACAGGAGCTGTTCAGCAAGGCCGGACCGGAAGACCTTTTCTATAACCGGGTAAAGTTTTGCGATGATAACAATCTCGAATCCGTAAAGAAAACAGAACAGATCACCCAGTAACCCTATTCATTTTCAATCAGACTGCCGCAAATCCAACCTCTAACCACAAGCGGCAAAGCAACAGAGGACGGCGCAAAAATCAGGAACCGACAAGTAAGCTAAACCTGCATTTTTGCGCCATGTTTCTTCATAAATCCCGCCGCAGGGGACGTACCGCGCAGCATTAACATGCTGCTTTTTTTGTTCCAATTTTCAATTCTCTTCAGTCTTCGCACACAAATTTATTATGCTCTCCATGACATATGTCATGTTTGACAACAATTCCCCTACTAAATATACGGTTATTTCAATTGCCCTTAAATTTTAATAATCATAATTGGAGAGAACAATGCGTTTAGTTTCTTTAGGAGTAATGCTCGTTATGCTATCACTGATCTCCGCAGTCCCGGCATTTGCCGCAGAAAAGATCAGCGGCGATGTAATCATGTTCCACGCTGGCAGCCTTTCAGTTCCCCTTGCTAAAATGGAAAAAGAATTTGAAGCCATGCATCCCGGCGTAGACATCAAACGTGAAGCCGGCGGTTCAACCAAAATGGCTCGCATGATTTCCGAAGTGGGCAAACCCGCAGACATTATGGCTTCCGCCGACTACGTAGTTATCGATAAGAACCTGATCCCTAAATATGCGGACTTCAACATCCGTTTCGCTACCAACCAGCTTGTTCTCTGCTACACCGACCAATCCAAATTCGCGGCTGAAATCAATGCCGACAACTGGTACGACATTATTGCCAGACCCGGTGTTATCTGGGGCCACTCCGACCCCAACCTCGACCCCTGCGGCTACCGCAGCGTAATGGTCATGCAGCTTGCTGAAAAATTTTACGGCAAATCCGGCCTCTTTGATAAGCTTGTTTCCGTGCGTAAAAAAGAATGGGTCCGCCCCAAATCAGTTGAACTTATCTCTCTGCTCAAAACCGGAAACATGGACTATGCTTGGGAATACCTCTCCGTAGCAGTGCAGCACGACCTGAAGTACATCACCCTCGACAAGCACATCAACCTTTCCGACTACAAATATAACAGCTTCTACAAACAGGCTAAAGTGACTGTCAGCGGCAAGAAGCCCGGCACCACCATCGAACGCGTCGGTAAATCCATAACCTACGGTATCACCGAACTCAAAGATGCTCCCAACAAAGCTGCGGCCACCGCTTTCATGGCCTATATGCTTTCCCCAGAAGGCGGCTTGAAAATTCTCAAAGAAATGGGCCAGCCTCCCTTTGTTCCAGCTATCGTTCCTGACGAAGCAATGATCAAGAACATGCCTGTAGAACTCCAGAAGCTTGTAAAAGTTAAAAAATAAACTGAGTATAATTATGGAAAGCCGGGAGTAACTCCCCGGCTTTCCAACTTCCCGCCCATGAAAAAATTTCATAAAATATCAGTCAGCTCTATTCTTTCCACCATTCTGGTCCTCGGCTTCATTCTGGTTCCCCTTAGCCAGCTGATCCTCGGTTCAAGCGCCAATGAACTGCTTGAAACCATTATGGACCCGGATGTGCGCGCAGCCATCACCCGCAGCATGCTTTGCTCAGGACTGGCGGCATTCATATCTTTCGCCATCGGTACCCCTTTCGCCTTTATGCTGGCCCGCAAGGATTTCAAAGGGAAAGCTCTGGTGGAATCCATCATTGACATGCCGATCATGATCCCACACCCGGTCATCGGTATCGCACTCTTATCCATTGCCGGACGTAACCACTGGATCGGGCAGATGCTGCTGGATGCCGGAATCCGCATTATGGGCACCAATACAGGCATAGTGGCCGTGCTGGTCTTTGTGGGACTGCCCTTCTATCTTAACGCTGCCCGGGATGGTTTTGAATCTGTCCCTGATCGACTGGAAAAAGCAGCCCGCACCTTGGGAGCCTCCCCAACGCAAACATTTTTCCGGGTCACCCTGCCGCTGGCTTGGCGATCCCTGCTGACCGGAATGATCATGTGCATGGCCCGCGCACTCAGTGAGTTCGGCGCGGTTGTAATTGTGGCCTACCATCCCATGATTGCCCCGGTACTCATGTACGAACGATTCACCGCCTATGGGCTGTCCTATTCCCGCCCGGTGGCTATCTGGCTTATTTTTCTTTCACTGGTGCTCTTTGCGGCACTGCGACTTCTTTCACGCGGACTGGGGAGCAGGGAATCATGATCAAAATAGAAAAACTTAACGTCGAACTTCCCAAATTTTTCTTACAGGATATAAACCTGCACATCCCGGAAGGAGACTTTTTCACCCTGCTCGGTCCTACCGGGTCCGGCAAATCCGTGCTGCTGGAAACAATCGCCGGGCTGGTTCCGGTTTCTTCCGGTTCCATTAAAATTTCAGGCTATGAGATCGCCCACCTGCCCCCGGAAAAACGGGGACTGTCCATTGTCTATCAGGACTACGCCCTTTTCCCACACCTAAGCGTGCTGGAAAACATCACTTTCGGTGCAAAATACAAAAGAATAAGCGAAGATAAGGCCGTACGAAAAGCTGCGGAACTTGCAGAGAAACTCAATATTTCTCACTTACTCACCCGTACCCCACACCATCTTTCCGGTGGTGAAAGGCAACGGGCAGCCATTGCCCGCGCCTTGCTGGTTGATCCGGCAGTACTGCTGCTGGATGAACCCCTTTCCGCACTGGACCCGGCTTTCCGGCAAGAAGTACAGGAACTGCTCAAAGACCTGCACCGCGAAACCGGGATCACCTTTGTCATGGTTACTCATGATTTTGACGAAGCCCTTTATCTTTCCACCAATGGGGCCATCATCAGGAATGGTCAACTAGTACGCAAAGGTAAAATCCGGGATATATTCAACTCTCCCGGCTCGGAATTCGTGGCCGGTTTCGTGGGCATGAACAATATTTACCCCTGCGTTCCCATGAAAGAATGGGTACAGCTGGGCGACCTGAGATTAGATTGCTGTAAGGAAAAAACGGGGTCTGAGACAAGGCTGGCCTTCAGGCCCGAAGAAGTGCTGCTGGGCAGTGAAATAGGTGAACATAACGGGCAGAACAGCTTTTATGCCACCATCAAAGGTATCACAGCCGGAGGTTTTCACGCACGGGTCAGCCTTGATTACGACGGCATGGAAATCTACGCCTTAGTACCGCGCAAGATGATAGGTAACGGTGAACTTAAACCGGGATTGCCCATCAAAGTCGCCATTCCGGAGCAGAGCCTGCACCTGTTTTAACGCTGGGTGCGCAAATTTCCGTAGAGATTTCTGATGTTATAAAAATTACCCAGCAGATAGATGGCTAAAAGCCCTGCGACCAGAAGCTCACGGTTCACACCATAAGAACTTAAAAACAGGTACGCAAAAACCAGCAACAATTGCAGACAGACAAAAAACTTCTGTTTGCGATCCAACCAGCTGATTCCAAAAAACTTGCGACACTGGAAATAACGCAGCAGATTGATGAGCACGTTTGAAAGACAAAAAGCCAACCCAGCCCCGCTCACCCCAAGGTTGTTGTAAAGCAGCAAACAGAGTCCCGCATTAAGAATAAGCCCGGCCACGGTGTTGAAAACTTCCAGCTTTGACTTACCGGAAAGGATCAAAAGATAACCAACCGGACCCGTGTAGCAATTGCAAATCTGACCAAGCAGCATCCAGAGTAGGCAGGCTGTCCCGGCCTCATATTCCACACCAAAAAAACGCATGATCACATCGGAATACACAGCCACCCCGGCCAGCAGAATGAATGAAAAAAAGGTCAATGCATGGGTGGCATCGCGATAAAGGGAACGGATAGAAGCATAATCTTCACGAGCATAGGCAGTAGATATCTGCGGGGCATAAACGCTGTTGAAAGTATACAACAGAATAGAAATGGACACCGCAACCTTCATAGCAGCCACAAAATAAGCGGCCTCAACCACTGAACCGACAGCACCGAGGATGAGCGTATTTATCCAGATCAGTGAAGTCTGGGAAAAAGCGATGGTCAAAAGCGGAATGGAATACACAAGAATTTCACGCACACTGATCGTACCGCGCAGCCTGAGCGAAAAGCTCAATCCATAATCCCTGCGAGTGCTCATAAATGCATACAAAAAAGACATAATATAAAGCGCAGTCACAGCCACCAGAAAACCGAGCACACTAAACTCGACCACAAATGCTAAACCGGAAAGAAGCAGCATGCCCAGTGGAATCAGCAAGTTTTCCACCAGTGTAATCCCGGACATATCGCCAAGACTCTGGCGAACCATTATGTTGATTCTGGTCAAACTCCAGAAAAAAATTATGGGAGAAGCGTAAAAAATGTACTCCCACTTTGACACATCTTTAAAGACCAATCCGGCCACAGATTTGGCAAAAACCATAACCGACCCGCAAAGCAGCAAGGCAAAGCCCCCCACAATCAATTGTGAAAGGGTCCACATAGATGAAAGATTGCCACCATCCTCACTCTTTAGCTGCGGGATAAAGCGCAAGCACCCATTTCCAATGCCTAGCTGAGCAAAATTTGCGCAAAGAAAAGCAAAAGTATAGCCGATGAAGAAAAGACCGGAACCGTAAGCCCCGTACTTCTTAGCCAGCACCCAAGCCAGCAGCAAACCACCTGCGCCCTTCACTCCCTTGGCAGTAAAGACGAGGATCAGCTTCTTCAAATTGGAATAATCACTGCTCAAACCGTTTTTCCTTCAGCTTGTGGAGAATACTCCTATCAATAAAGGTGTAATAAAAAATATTTCGTACTTTGAGCCAGATCCAATGCACAGCCTGCCCGACAATCAGCCCGGCACTTTCCCTAAACGGCACATTGCCCGGTGCATATAGTTCGTATCCGTTTTCTAAAAGCTCACGGGCGCAAATCAGCTCGTAAAGCTGAATCTGGGCAGGACTTAAAATATCTTTCCACTTCAGCGCAATTTTACGATCGGGGTCCCGGCCCACATTCTTGTGCAGATGTTTTTGTTTTTTACCGATCAATTGATAGTAATCCTGCTGGGTAGAGCTGATCACTTTACCTGCGAGGCTCACATCCAGCGCATCAAGTAAATGGACAACCTCGCCCTCGGGATTGGCAAGCAGATCTTCAAAGCGGATACGAATCAACGTTTCTCCGTCCAGCCTGTGCAACATTCTTTTCCAATCAAAAGCAGCCTGAAAAATATTGTTGGACATCTTCATCCCGGTCAGTGAAACCATGTTCAGCTTGGAATTAAAAACTGCCCGCCCGTCACGTAAAAGAAAAATAAATTTCGAATCACTATATATCTTCTTCAACTGCTTCAGATGAAAATCGTGCCGCGCACCTTTGATGACCAGCACTTCCGGTTCGCCCTCACCGCGCACCTTGAGGTACTGCGCAAAGACAACGTCGAACACGATGCGGTAGGTTAACTGGTCAAACTCATCCAACCTGCTGCGCAGAACTTCCCGGTCCACATTCCATTCAACAAAACGAGGTTCCAAGTAAATTAAATCCAGCAGACCGCCCACGGTCATGGCTTGTTCATCTTTGAAATTTTCCAAGACAAGGGAAATAAAATGGCTCTCCTGCGCAACCACGACCCCGGCATGACGATTCAGCAGAGATGAAAGCAAGGTTGAACCGGACCTGCTGTCATATAGTATGAATGCATGGATCATAGCTTCTGCACCTCGAGTTTTGAAAAATCAACCCTGTAGCTCCCGCTGCGACACTCAACCTTAATGCGATCTCCTGAAACAGAACTCCCGAACAAAGTCGGGGCAGCACATCCCTCAAGAGTCCGCCCCACAGCAGTAAGCATGGTGGATGGGGAAGAAGTTTTACGCTCCGCCTGATAAAGCATTCCCGAGCGGGGAATCTTCTTACCCATAAACCGCAACAGTCCAGCGTATCGCTTGAATGATGTACTGAAGCCGTCCCCATGAAAATTCAAAACATAACCGCTTTCCCGCTCAATACAAACTTTCCCGTCACCGGCCCCCCTGACCAGACGTCCCTTACGGTACAGGTGCATGGGATAATAAATGCTGGTACTGCCGGAAGGAACAATCCGGTCACGCACAAAAAAATCTTCACCGTTAATAACCACGATCACCCGCTTCAGTGATTTCGGCCGCACTGAAGAGGGATAATATCCGGCAAGTTCGACCTCTACAGCCTGAAAACCGTCTCCGCTGACAAACCTCGGCTTAGGAGTGGGCCCTTTGCCCTTTTTGTAGTCGTAAAGCTGGAAGACTGCAGTGCCCTCGCCAAGCTGACCAATTTTATTAAAGACCGGGATATTGTGATTAATGGAAAATTTCTTGAGCAAAAATCCGTCATCATTTACCAAAGACCGCTTGCCCAGCCAGAGACCGAAATGCCCCGCATCCGGGTGAATATGTGATCCGGGGAAAACCCCTTTGGACAGGGCATGAAATCCCTGCGGAGGGCCACATTTGAAAAAAACAAGAGAAGCATCATCCGCCCATGAAGAACGGGTCAAAAGAATTCCGAGATTTCCAAACCATGCGTGAAGCGGCAGTCCCTGCGGTTCCTGCGGCTGCACCTGCGGATCATACCAGATGTAATCCTGCCAGAGTATGGTGCTCATACGCCTTTTGCGTTCAACTTCACTTGCCAGCCACTGGGTATGACCGTCCTTAAAAATACGGGCAAGACAACGCAGGATCGCCCCCGGACCGTAAAAATCCACCATGGGTGAATCCGCAAAATCCACATTATATTTAAATCCGGGCAAGGAGGCGTATAGTCGAAATTTAGCGGTATTACTTAAAAATCCACTTGAGCGGACCATTTCCAGCCCCTGTGCCGGAGCCATGGCCATATAATAATTAAGCAGCCAAAGAGTCCCATAACTCCAGTAACCGACACCCTCATGGGAAGCACCATCCGGGGAAAGCAGGGGCAAAACCAGCTTAAAATTATTACTGGCGGTTTTGAGCCACTTGGCGGCCCTCCTGTCCTCTCCGTAAAGAGCAATCCCCGCAACTGCCAAAGCCCCTGCATTAACATAATTATGGTTCTGAAGCAGCCCGCGAGACTGCGCCCACCAGAGCCTTTTGGTGCGAATAACTTCATCCAAGATTTCCGCATGCTCAATAATGGCATCCTTAACCATCAAACGCAGGGCTGAAGAAAGATCGTTATAAAACCAGTCATAAACCAGAGAAAGGGCAAAGATTGAATGTGCAGCCCCGATATCTTCGTTGCTTCCCCAGCGGGGAGAAACGCAAAAAGTCCGTAAAAGATCCTGCACAGTAACAAATGCAGACGGATCACCTTTGATTAAATGGTAAAAAGCAAGGTCAACCAATCCATCAGCCGGACGGCGCAGGGTTTCATCATTGTAGCGAAGAAGAGTGGCTGGAGCCCTGTTCCCCACAAGTCCGCGCCCGCGCTTACGGATAATGCGCAGAAAATCAGAATAAGGCTTTTCATCTTTCAGGGAGCGTAATTCTTCAAGGCGGGATTTATTGAAATAAAGTCTGGGACGGGACTTGAAAACATAATAATCAACGGAAGCCGCACAATACGGAACAGTCCATATTGCCGAGAACAAAACAACTATTGCGACAACCGTTCCCAGCCGCATGTACACCTCTTTGCTTATTTAGCGGTAACACGCTTAAGTGTCTTAATTATCTTCACTAAAGTACGCTTTACAATCCCCACCGAAGATTCAAGGCTAGCCACCCTCTTTTCCAATTCTTCCACATACAATCCCAGATCTTCTTCTTTATAACGCTCAGAGCACTCAGGAACCGTCAAAAGCCCATCACTGATCCGCTCCTGAGCAAAAGTCTCCACCACTTCGGCTGTAACGGGCTTGATATCATCGGCAAAACCAAAGATAAGCGCACCTTCGCAAATCACATTTATATTACGAGGAATGCCGTGGGAATACTCGCTGATCTTCGCAACTGCTCCCTCGGTGAAAATTGCAAACGGATCTTCAGCCCCGCCTTGTCTTAAACGGTAGTATACATACTCCTGAACTTCCTGCTCTCTCAAACGGGAGAGATGGGCACTGACAACAATCCGCTGCACGATCTGACTGTATCGGGCCTTGCGCAAGCGGTCACGAAAGCCGGATTGCCCGACCATAAGAATAGAAATGAGATTATCCTTTCCTGCTTGCAAATTAGAAATCATGCGCACTTGTTCAAGAGCATCGTCGCTCAAATTTTGAGCTTCATCCAAAATCAGCAGGACCCGTTTCTCACCTTTAGTATAAATCTTAAGCAGATGCTCCTGCAAAGCATCAAGACAGGAAGCTGGAGTAGGATTCTCGGGCATTTCCGCCTCAAGTTCGGTGAGAATCATCTCCACAATATAATCTCCCCCCACAGCGCTGTTAAAGATAACTCCGACAATTGTATCGTCACAATGCTCAGCAACCAGTCTATAAATAATCGATGTTTTCCCGGTTCCCGCGTCCCCGGTCAGCAAAATCAAGCTGTCACCGTTCATCAAACCGTAATCAATATGTATGATTGCCTGCTGGTGCCACGGGCTAAGATAAAAATATTCCGGGTCGGGAAGGATGTTAAATGGCTTTTCTTTCAAGCCGTAAAACTCAAGATACATTTAGCCACCGCCTCAGCTGACAACGTTCAAGTTTTCCCTTTCCGTCTTATTCAAAACAACACCTACGATATTACGTCCTTCCAGCAAATTAAGAGCCTTTTGGACATATTCACGTGAAGTTTTACCTGCTTCCACAACAAAAATAATTCCGTCAACATAGCTCGAAAAAACCAACGCATCAGGAGCATGCAGAAGGTCCGGGCAGTCAAATATAACATACCGGTCCGGATAACGGTCCTTCATTTCAATAATAAGTTCCTGCAACTTGGGCGAGCCGAGAATCTCGGTTGATCCCCTGATAGGATCACCGGCAGGCAGGTACGAAAGTGTATTTATCCCCGGCTTTATAAGCAGATCAGAAACAGGAATATCATGGAGAAGATGATCGGTCAGCCCCTTTTCAACTTCAATTCCCAAATACTTATGAATACTCGGATTACGCATGTCAGTATCTACGAGCAACGCAAATTGATCCACTTCACGGGCGATACTTATGGCAAGATTGATGGAAGTGATGGTTTTACCTTCTCCGGGCATGGCACTGGTAACCATCAGCACGTTATGTTTATTTTTTCTGGTACGGTGAAAAATCTGGGTCCGCAACAGATTATATATATCGGTAAAAGAAGCATTGCTGTGCTTGGTAAGAATCCTGTTCTTCGCAAGCTCCATCTCATCCAATACAATGTCATCACTGTAGAAAGAAGATGGAAGACTACAACTTTGTATGGAATCATCTGTATTTACATCAGCATAGACATCCTTCTCAGGAGTAGGGGGCGGCATATCCGAAGCAGCATCTTCTACATGAGAATCCTTGCTTTCCAGCACACCCTGCTCTTCCTGTAGCATCCGGTTGCGTCTTGCTTTTTCAACTGCCTTGAGCAGTTTGCTCATGATGACTCCCTGTACTTTTAAAAATTCAGGATAACCTTACGAACCACTTTTACTACAATAATATCAAGGGGCATAAAGAAAAAATGTACCGCTGCCACAGTCAAAACCATCAGAGAGAAAACAGTCAACACCATACTCCATTTCCGGCGCACAATAGTCCGTGATTCAAGCTCAGTCTCCCAATATGGAACAATTGCCAGTACCGGATACTTAACAATTGCTGACAATTCTTCCGGCCTGCGGATGGATCGGTCCATAAATTCCAGCACGGTTCCGGTTCCCGCTCCAATCCCCAATGAAAGCACAAAACCCACCAGAACCAAGGCCAGTCTGTTGGGACGAATCGGCTTTTCAGGGACAATAGGCGGGTCAATCAAGGTGAACCGCTCGGCAAGCTGACTCTGCTCCAAACCCTTAGCCTCACGAGCGGCCAATAATCTGGTATTCACATCCTGATACTTAAGCTGGGCATTATCATAATCACGCAGCAGAATTTTATATCTCTGCTCCACCTGTGGAGTGTTAACCACTCTGCGCTGGTAGGCCGCATATTTATTGCTCAGTTCCTGAAAATTCCTCTCCGCCTCGGCAATCTCAAGTTCGGTAGAAGCAATCTGGGTTTCAATCTGAATATAGCCCGGATTATCTGGAATATCTGAAGCAGAATCAAACATGCTATCCTGCAAGGCCGCTTCCTCAAGACTCTCGTTAAGAGAATCAATCTGCCTGCGGAGCATAATAACTTCAGGGTGCTTGCCTGAATATCTTTTGAGCAGGATAGACAATTCCTGCTCCTTATTCTTGATCTCCCGATTGAGAGCATCAAGATTGTCCGCTGCATCAACATCTTTCTCAAGAGCCTCAATCTGCCTCTTCATGGCCAGTATATCAGGATGCCGTGTGGAATACCGGGATTGCAAGGAAAGATATTCCCGGCGCAATTTTTCCAGATCCTCTCTTGCGGTGGGAAAACGGGTCCCGTCATTGGCCACAATACGCAGATTCGGATCAATACTGGCCCGCTGCCCTTCAAGGTAAACCTTACGGTTCTTGAGGGAAGCTATCTGTTCCTGAACCTGATCAAGCTCCCGTTGCAACCGCTCCATGGAGTTCATGTTATGAACCAGCAATTCCGGTAGTTCATTAACGTGCCCTTCCTTGAAAATGGCAATACTGGATTCAAGCTCTAAAATTTCGGAACGCAATTCAGCGAGCTGCAACTCAAGAAATTCAAAAGTAGATCTGGCTTTTTCTTCCCTCTCTTTCAGGTTTTCCTTCAGATAAAGAGACGTAAGCACATTTGCCACCTGCGCAACTTTCTGCGGACTACGTCCTTCATAGGAAAGGGTAAACGCAACAGTAGCCGTACCCGGACGACCAGAATACTGATTAGTGACATCTGCGGTAATTGGCTCCAACTGGATATCTTCACGCATTTTGGTGATGATCTCCTCAGTGGTATATTTGCCGACAAGATTAGGATACAGTTCAAATTCTTTAATAATGTTCAGCAAGTTACCGTGACTAAGCACGATCTGAGAGATAGACTGCAACCTTTCTTCCACAAACCCGGTAACTGTAGTCTGCACCAGATCCTGTGGGATATCCTGATCTTCGATCAAAATGGTTGCCGTGGACTTGTAAACCGGAGCAAGCACGAAAGCCAGTATCACGATCAGCGTAAAGACCGCTCCCGCCGGAAGGAGGAACTGGTATTTCCTGCGTTTAAGTACATCCAGATAATATGCAATATCCGAGCTTTCCTGCATATGCCCGCTCCCTTAGTTTATCTCGGTCGGAAAAGAGTAAGACAATCCGACCCAGCTCCTGAATCTTTCATTATCTGTTCCGCTGATTTCATTACGAGAAAAGTTAACGCTCACACCGCAATATGCTTTCCAATCCTCTTCAAAAATCCAGTTAACAACAGCCTGGGAAAACACACCGTTGGCTTTATGTTTTCTACCACCGCTCTCCCCGCCTGACTCATTCATCCAGTAAGTATTAATATTGTCCAAGGTCAGATATTCCGAGAACTCATAACGGAAAAACAACTCTGCCTGGTCAAAAATTTCATTCTCGCCATAACGTCCGGGACGCACAGTCCTTTCAATAGCCGGTACCACGCTGAACTCCAACTCACGATACCCCAACTCGACACGAAACTGGTAGAGAAAATCAACATCATCTCCCCTTGTTGTTTCGCTTGAATAATTGGAAAAAGTCAAACCCGGACCACCTTTGACTGAAAGCTTCCACGCTTCTGTAAACTGATGGTCAACCCCAACCACTGCCTGAAACGAAACCTGATCACTTTTAAAATCGTCCATCTCACGGCTGAAATGGGTAAAAGTGTTCATTTCACCCAGATACAAAGTTGTCCGTTCATTATCTAAAGCATGCCCCCATATGAAGCTGAGCACGTTGGTTACATAATCAGAATCGGTTTTGCGCTCGTAATTGGTTTTATCAATATAGTTTGAGATGCTGAGATTATCCTTCTCTCCCATACGCCAGTTCAATGTCGGTGTTGCTGTGGTTTTCAGGATCACAGTCGGATCAATATCCACACCACCGGACTCATAAGTATTCTGGTCAAGGTTATGGTAGCGCTTATGAGTAAATTCAACTTCCCCGTCCAATCTGGGATTAAACTTATATTTCCCGGACAGCGACAAGTTGTAGTCGTACCTGTCCAACTCATTGTGCTCCAGATAATCCTTGTAAATAAAGTCGCCTCTGAAATTAACTTTCAGGTCTTCATCATAAATCTCAACCTTAAGCGCCGGAGTAATTTCAGTAACCAGATCATCAAACTTCTTGTAATCCACATTACTGTCGTACATTTCACGCAAACGGAGGATAGGCTTAATCTTGATCACCTTACCGGAAAGGCCGACCGACCGCTTGGGAGTAGTGAAAAAACTGTCATCACCGGAAGCAATAGCCTCCTTTTCGCGGGCATTTTCAGAAGGAATAAGAGATACGGACGGAGCCTCAATGCGCTCCTGAACTTTCACTTTTTCCTCCTTCATAGTACTTCCGACAAACTCAGGTGAGACAAGATCAGACTGTCTCTCCGCTACCAAAACTTTTTTAACTGAAACCGGCCCAAATTCCGCAGTCTGAACATCTTTCACCGATACGAGAGCAGCCGCGACGCGCTTGCGGACAACCTTATCAACGACAGAACCCCTTATCTCGCTTCCTCTGCCCTGAGCAAGTTGAAACGGCTCGGCTTGAAGGGTCACATCATTTACCGGACGTTTAAGGTCGGCCACAAAGATTGCCGCCCCCGTCTCCACTTTGCTGGACCAGTTTTCAAGAGGCTGAATCACAGGAATCCGCACCCGCCAAGAGACACCTCCGTCCCCTGCGAGAACAACGCAGACCGGCACCAGCACAAGACTGAATGCCACGGCGCGTAAGATCCTGCGAACCAATCCAGACATCTTACTCCCCTGTCAGAATAGATTAAAGCAAACATATCCTAGGGCACGATAATGGTATCGCCAGGTTTCAGAAGGATATTCTGCTTCAAACTCTCCCCCTCAGCCAGCTCGTCATAGTCAAAGTTAAAAACCTTCTGGCTTCCATCTTTGTTCCTGCGGACTACGATGATATTGCCGCTCTCAGCAAAAGGACTCAATCCCCCGGACATGGCTAAAGCCTGAACCACAGTCATATCCTGTCCCATTACATGGACCTTGGGATTATTAACTTTTCCCATGACATAAACCTTGGGAGCCTCAACCTTGCGCAGAATAACTGTTACCGGGGCATCGGGAACAAACTCGGCGATACGTTTTTTTACCTGTTCACGCAGCTCATCCACGGTCAGCCCCCCGGCCTTCAAATCCCCGGCAAGAGGAAATGAAACACCGCCATCCGGTCTTACGACAACTTCTCTGGCAAGCTCTTCATCACCCCAGACCGAAATTTCAATCACATCTTCAGGACCAAGCCTGTATTCATCGTTTACGGTCAATTGGGCGGAAGCCCACTGTGGGGTTAACGCAAAGAACATGACAGCACTGCACAAAATTAATAATTTCAGTGTCTTCACAAAACCTCCTAGGTATAGCCGACTGTTCTTATATAATGAAATTATACTCTTAGGTCATTTATCGGACATAAAAATTTACTGCCGCCAAGCAAACTTATACACGGTCTTCAAAATAATCTTTAGATCCATAAGCACTGACCAGTTCTGTAAATATTCAATGTCGAAGGATATACGTTTTTTCATATCCTCGTCGCTTTTAATCTCGCCCCGGTATCCATTTACCTGCGCCAACCCGGTGATCCCCGGCTTGGAAATATGACGAAGCATGTATCCGGGAATATGCTTGCGATAATCTTCATTCATTTTAACTGCATGCGGGCGTGGCCCAACAATGGACATGGACCCAACAAGTACATTCAAAAACTGAGGTAATTCATCAAGGCTGTTCTTACGCAGAAACATGCCGAACCAAGTAATACGCGGATCCCTATCCGTGGCCGGAGTAAAGGTGTATCCGTTTTCCAAAACTTTCATGGTTCTGAACTTGTAAATCTGGAAGGGTTCACCCTCAAGTCCATAACGCCATTGTCTGAAAAATACCGGTCCCTTTGAAGTCATCTTTATGCCTAACGCAATGAGAAGCATAGCAGGAGAAATCATGAGTAAGATCAGGCCCGAAACAATCAAATCCTCCATACGCTTTACGAACCCGTTCATCCCCTCAAAAGGGGAAGTCCTAAGCACAATCGCAGTCTGACCAGCCACATGCGCCACATCACCGCCCATAAGGTGCTTGAAAATGGACATATCCGGGAAAAAATAAATCTGGGCCGTAGTATCCTCCAGCCCCTGCAAAAGCTTGTTAAGCATTGCTTCATCCCGCATGGGCAGGGCCACAAACACAATCTGGATATGATTTTCATTCACATACCCCGGCAGATCCTCCAAAGTCCCGCCACTTGGAATTGCACCATGACACCCCGGATCAGCAGAATCAAAAAAAGCCATAATCCTGATTCCGGCCCATGGGTTATCATTGACCCACTCATCAAGTGAATTACCCAACTGACCGCATCCAGCCACAACTGCCTTCCTGCCGGCCACATTTTCAACAAAAAAACGGGAAACAACCTTACGTATAAAAACACGTTCAAGGCAGAGTAAAGCGGGCCACAAAAGCATCGCCGCAAGAATGACCAACCTTGAATAAACACTGGAAACCTTGAAAGCATACCCAAAAAGCAACAGCCCACCGAAAACTAAAAAGACTGCTGCAATAATACGGTTGCATTCATGGACAAGATCAGACCCTGCCCAATTCCGGTAAACACCGGCAAGGTGAAAAGAGATAAGAGCCAATGCCGCAGTAACTGCGGCCAGTAGGGCTATATGAGTAGGACGGGAGGAAAATGATGCAGGAGAAAAAACATTATAAAGCGTGAGTAGAATCGCTATCCCAGCTCCAACATCTATAACTCTATGCAACGGCTCAAGCATGTGTGGTGAAATGTGTATCTTCCGGTCCATTATTCCTCCTGCGCTAAAGAAAAAACCGAAAAGACCCAATTAACTATAATCATAACAAAAAAAAAGGGAGTTGCATAACTATGCAACTCCCATATTTTTCCTTAATGAATTTTTAATATCTTTACAGCTCAAAGCCGTTCAAGCAAATTAACAGCCTCGCTGCGTTCTGGAAAATCATCCTTACTTTTAAGAAGCTTATTAAGAATCTTCTTCGCTTCATCGTTCTTACCCTCACGAGAATACACCAATGCCTTATGGAACTGGGCCGCTGAGAATTCGGGTAAAACCTGCAAAGCTGAATTCAATACATGCAGAGCCTGCTCATATTCCCCGTTAAGGTAAAGTACATAACCAAGAGTATCGAGAGCTTCAGGGCTCTGACTGCTGGCAGCTACACGGGCCAGCTTAAGAGCCTGTTCCATATGACCCCCGCTATCTGAAAACTTAGTTGCCAGAAGATAGGCCAGATTGTTAGCCGCCAATTGAAATCCGGGATGTTGCTCCAGAAGTTTAGAATAAATATCCCGTGATTTTTCATACTCTCCATTCTGCTCATAAAGAAGACCTAGAATAAACTGAGGTCCGGGACTGACGCTATCTTTCTCAACCTCTTTCTTGAACTTGGCAATACCTGCCTTAAGCTTTTTGTTGCTCACATAAAGATCACCGATGCGCAGATAAGGCAGCATCCATTCCGGCGCAATGGTAACCGCTCTGGAATAATTGGTCTCAGCAGCCTTAAAATTATCTCTCGCAGCATAGACCCTTCCGAGAAGTTCATAAATCCTCGCATTATCGGGAAACTTCTGAAGCAGCTTTTCGCAAAAATTAGTTGCAGCGGTATATTTATGCTGGAGGATAAAGATATCCACTTTCCCCTGAATCGCTGCCAAGGAATCAGGAGCTATTTTCAGGGCAGAGGTATAATGCTTCTCCGCCAACGAATTCTTACCTTGAGAAAGAGCCAGCTCAGCCATCTTCATCTCTCCAACAGGAGAATCGGGAAACTTCCTAGCCAGATCAGAAAAAACACGGTTGGCAAGATTTCTATCACCTTTGATGGCATACACATCGCCGATTGCAGCCAAAATCTGGATATCATCAGGCCGTTTCTCTCTGAGTCGCTGCAATTCAAGAATTGCCTGATGCCAATCTTTGCGATCAAGATAAGTATTGATCAACACTTCCCTTGCCGGAGCGTATCCCGGATCAAGAGCAATGGCTTCTTTCAAATTCTCGATAGCGATACTGGCTTCATCGTTAACCAAATGCGCCCGCGCCAGCAGAACATAGGCAGGAGCACTTTCAGGATTATCCCGGACCACCTGCCTGAATTCAGAAACAGCGAGATTTCCGCGCCCCTCAAAAAGAAAAATCTGACCGCGCAAATAATGGGCCTCAGCATCCTTTGGGTTCAGTTCAATTACTTTATCAAGCTGCTCAATAGCCCTTTTCGGTTCATTCATATCCAGATACATAGTGGCAAGTTGCTTGCGATAGACAACGTAATCAGCACTTTCAGATCCTTCCGGGTCCAGAGCCACACCATCCAATAAAAATTGCACAGCTTCTTCCTGACGCCCCTGAGACATGTACAACCCTGCCAGAGAAGTCCTTATAGGGAGCGAACTTTCATCTAACTCCAACCCTTCCTTGAGAAGCTTTTCGGTCTCCACAAATTTTTTCTGAGAATTAAGGACCCTTGAATAAAGAACCCTGTATTTCGCTTCTTCAGGATGATTGCGAACCACCTCAGCCATTAACTCTGAAGCTTTGACAACATCACCCATGGCGGAATAAAATTCAGCCGCAAAAACTTTTGTCCGAGGATCGCCGCTGCTATTTTGCAGGAGCTTTTCCACAAACTTCAAAGCTTTTTCCGACTGATTATTGCTGCGGTAAAATGCCACAATCTTCATCAGCAAAGAAGAATCGCGAGGAAGGCGACTAAGCCCCTCAAGCAATGCATCTTCAGCTTTTTTATTATCATTCTGCCGGACATAGATACTACTCATGGAAAGATATACATCAGGATTGCCCGGATCTTCATTCAAGGCAATCTTAAGCATCTTTTCCGCTTCAACAAATTTTCTATTCTCTGCAAGAACAGAAGCCAGCACCAACCGGGCCTCAATGTTTGAAGCATCCAGATTAAGTGCCTTGCGGGCCATATCTCCGGCATCATCATATTCGCGGGCCAGCAGGTAGAGCTTGCTCAGTTCAACCTTTGCTTCAACCAAGACAGGATCAAGATCCGTAGCATACCTGAAGTTAATGAACGCTCCTTGAAAATTACCTTTTTCCAGAGCAACTTTTCCGAGCAGTAGACGACATGAAGCGCATTCGGGATCAATGGAAAGAGCATTTTTTATTTCAAGTCCGGCTTCGGTATACATTCCCTTATTGTAGTACTCCACAGCCTTCTGGTAAAAATCGTCCCGTCGTTTTTCACATCCGCCCAAAAGGCAGAAGGATACTATTATCAGGATTACCGCAAAAAAATTCTTTCGCATTGATTTCCCCGTATTTATTAATTCAATTCAGATGCGCTATTCAGGAATATAAGGTTTAAGTGTTGTTGAAAATTTTCTAATGAAATCTTCAAGAACCTTCTGACCATGCTCGACTGTTTCATCTTCGTTCAGCAACAGTTCAACCCTGACCAGAGCACCGTCTGTCCGTTGCCGGGTAACGGAATCTACAGCCAGATAAACCTTATTCATATATTCGTCAGTGATGACCCTGCCCCTCTGCTGAAACCAGTAAAAAGCCAGCAACCTCTGTCCCGGCTTATCAAGCAGCAGCCTGCGGACTTCGAACGGTCGGCCTTTTTGCGGATCAGCAGGCAAGTCGCGGGATGAAGTAAGACTCCAACCACCGCCGCCCAGCAGACAACTGACCGGGTTATGGGCTGCCCGCTGCGGTTCCTGATAATCATAGTAGGTAACCAGAACAAGTATATCACGCCCGGATTGCTTATCTCTGAACACACCGGCAAGATAATCATCAGATCCTAGGGATTTAAGGACATTCTCACCATAATACTCCCTTTTCCCCACATATTCCCCGATTTCCAGAGGAAAATTGTCAAAACTTGCCCGCTGCGGGATCACCCGCCCGGTAAGTAGATACATATTGGCGGCAAAATATAGTCCCAGAACAGCAGCCATTAGAAAAACATGCATGCCCCTCCCGGTCGGTTGCCCGTAATATCCGGGCCGGGACCCAGCCCGCTGCTCCACTTTTCTGCCACCTAATAGATTCAGCAACAGACTCCATATGGCAAGCACTGCAATTGAAAGCAAATAAATCACGATACCTGAAGCGTCATGAAAAAAACTCTCTGCTGTTTCCACGGAAACATTACGGGCCAAATAGCCCACAATGGCAATACGTAATGCATTGGTAAAAATAGCAGTGGGCACAGTGGAAAGGATGACCAGCACCCGCTGCCAAGTGCGGGAATTGAACCAGTACGCCATGAGAATACCCAAAAGAATGGTAGGAAAGACATAGCGCAAGCCACTGCAAGCATCCACCACATGAAGCTGAATCACCCCGAGGTCGATGACATTCCCCTCCCTGAACACGGGAATATCGATGAACTGCATTATGCGTACGGAAATATCAGATGAAATAAGGCGTAGCTTAAAGGTAAGCGTGCGGTTGATGAAAGGCGGCGGCGGTACGGCAAAAGCAAGTACAAGCAACGGAAAAAAGAAGGTTTTCATGGACCGCCAGCCGTAGACAAACAAGACCAGTGCCACCACGGTCAGCCACATGGAGACAAAAACCAATGCGTCCACAGCCGCAGCCTTACCCAGAAAAAAGAGAACCCCGCTCAAAAGCAAGGCCAGATAACCGGAACCGGATGACGGAGTAATAACCTTTGGAAGCAAGTCCTTACGTTGCCATGCCACATACAAAGCAAGAGGGACTACCAGCCAGCAATAGGAATAATCATCAGTATTCCATCTCCTTAAAAGAGGCGGAAAAGAATCCCAGTACAACACGATCCATGCTGCCACAACAGAAATAAAAGATAGAACAGCTGCCACTTGTAATACTCCCCGGAGCAATAAATCACGCAAGACCTGCAAAAACAACTTGGTTCAGCAATAAGTAACAGAAAAAAACATTATCAGAAATATCAAACCTGCTGAAATAAAAAACTTAGTAAAAAATTTCAGTACTGAGGACGGTGTCTCCTTCCACTTCAGCCGTTGCAACAAGAGTTACCGCTTTAACCTTAACCCCGAACCGCCGCGAAACCCAACCTAAAGGAATTTGCTCATCACCTTTAAACAATTCCAGCCGCACATTAGGGCCAAATGTCATGCTGATCCTTATTCCTGCATTTTCGACCTGCACCATGTTATCCGAAAGAAGCTCTGCTCTGCACTCCTCGCTGAAATGCCAAAACTGCTCTGCAAGATGTTCTCCGCAACAAGAAAATCCATCGCGCACTGAAATTTGTCTTTCCTCTCGGTTCAAAAGGACTTGCCGAGAATGAGTCACCGGATCGGCAAGCCTTTGATATCCGTCGTGACTACCTTGAAAAACATCCTCACTTTGTCCACGCTCAACTTTTCCATAAGTTTGTGCATGGGTATTCCACAGAAAATTACCGCCAGACTCACTCTGGTTCATTCCATCCAGACGCACGGTATTATGGGCTGAAGTTCCCCGAAAATATTCCCGCCAAAATGGATCTGAGCCATACACATAGGTGCCCGGATCAATAAGAAATTCATGGCCGTCCAGCGTAAGATAAATTGCAAGCGCATCAGCATGTCCATGAGCGGCAAGAGTTCCGTATCCTAACGGTCCGCTATCGATAACCATAAACAAGTCGGCACGGTCATCACGCAGAATATGATAGCCACCGTCTGGAAACGAATCCGGCTGACCGCCAGAAGGAGTAAATACTTGCGGCACGCCCTGCGGCAAAAGAGACAATCCGCAAACCCTGCCATCATCCGCATCACCTATCATGGGTGAATTACCGGACCCGTCAGACATGGCTGCAATAAAGACATTCATTTTTTTGAGCACATCACAATAGTTAGTGGAAAAACAAATCGGATCAAAAAGATATGAGAGGGAAAGTAAATCATACACAAACTGCTGGTAAGCCAGAGTCTGTTCCTTGTTTACACCATCCGGCCAGACTTGATTATGAACCTCATCTTCCAGAATCCCCAAGGCACGGCTCTTCCAGCGGTCATAATCATCTTCGAAAGGCCAGGTGCAGCAGGCAATAAAAACTCCGGCAGCCTCGCCGATCAGGTGGTTATTTGCAGATGAACCATACGAATAGCAGCCGTCAATGTAATGAATATGCTGATAAATGGACTGGAGCCAGCAATCACGAAGAACACGCCCCTCTTCTCCTTCAAACATGGGCGAATCAAAACCCCCGACATACTGCCAAACAATACTCCAGTTTATAAGCCGGAGCCCAAGTTCCAATGGACTGGCCCAATGAACTCCCATTAAATACGGACATTGATTCAACCAAGACTCAAGCATGCCCTTTACCGCCCGCAGGTATTTAATTTCACCTGAAATTTTCCAAGCAAGCGCAAAGGGAACTGCTTGTAAAAACCTGCCCGGTTCCCATAAATATTTTATATTTACGCACAGCTTGATGTCTTTAACATTGAGTTTCTTGGCAAAATAAAGCGGAGCCTCAATTCCGGTCAGGGGATCACGATTCCATTCAGGATTAACGCATTCCACCCCGGAAAGTGTGAAGACATCCATTCCATCATCAATCAATTTATCCGCAATCCGCAAAACGTCTTCTAAGTCTCTCTCCTGCGAATCAAATTCCGGGACATGCAGCAGTGAATTATCAGAAAAAAACAAAGGTGAATCTGCTGCCAGCATCAGGCCGCGACTTTGCATGAAGGAGACTCCTTCATCAATGCATCGCCGCATGATTTCAACAGGCCCCATGGCCCGTAGTCTATTAAAAAGCCAGACGATCCGTTCCATACTCATGAACGCCCTCCGCCTTCCATGATCCGGTCAGCTTCCTGCTTTACCTTTTCCAACCTCTCCTGCCTGCGGACTTTATGTTCGGGTAACTCAATATAAGCCAGCACAGCATAAAACATCTGCCCCAGTCCGAAACGGGTCACATAGCTGTTGCTGACAAAATTCATAAAGGTCACGGTTAAAAACAGGGCAAGGAAGATATAACGCTCCCTCCCCTCAAGCATTCGTATTTTCAGGAAAAGAGAAAATTGAAAAGCAATAAACAGAAAAAAACCAATAATCCCGGTCTGGGTCAGAACATCAAGAAAATCGTTATGACTGTTCAGCATGTCGCCAACCTGCTCCCTGCGTGACCTGATATGGGAATAAATATTGCCGACCCCGACCCCGGCCAGAATACCATCCAACGGCTGGGAAACAAATTCCTCAACATTATGCATCCATATGACCGGACGCCCCGAACCAAACTGGGATTTATCCGGATTTTTTGCAGAATCGACCATATCAAAAAAAATTGTGTACAGCACAGCAGCCGAAAGAATCAGCACCACTCCCATAATCGCGGACAGAAGGGCCAGAAGCCGCTTATTAACTCTGAACAGGTAATAATAAACAAAAATCAGCACTCCGAAAAAACAAGTACGCACATAGCTTTTATAAAGACAGTAAAGAGCAAAAACACTCAGCATGAATGAAAAAATAAAAAAAAGTCTCTGCTTCAACAAGGGGATAAGATCATCATGGTCTTTGCAAATTACAGCATAGACGGCAAGCACCATTAAATATAATGACATACAATGCCCAAGGTTGTGAGGATTGGTGTACACACCGCTGAACCGGGAAAGATTTGTCCAAAATAAAACAGTATACAACCCCTTCCCCTGCACAATAAGAAAAGTACTGCCAAGAATAGGAATGGCATAGCCGATAAGCATCAGTTTTATGAACCGGGCATAGTCTTTTACGTTAGTAATAACATTTTTCAATACAAAATAAGTAATAAATGGGATAACAAACTTTGCTGCTTCTTTTATGTGGGAACGGTCAATATAAAGCAGATAAATAAACAACACCCAGATAACAAATGAGAACAAGAAGAAATCAACAACGGAAATATTTATTGTCTTTGTAGCGATGGCACGCAGAATAAAAGCAATAATCAAAATACCAGTAGCAAAAATAGCAAAAACCTCGGTTATATTAAGACCGAAGACCAGCCATCCGATATCCACAAACATGATCGGACGAAAAAAAAAGAACATGAACAATAATGCAGTCATGCAAGTCCACCATTTTACTTCTGGAAATTCAATCGTTCATAAAACTCGAAAATTTCTCCAGTAACTTTGTGGGAACTGAAATGCTCACGAGCAAATCTCCGGGCATTTTCAGATACCGCTACCCTGAAATCTGAATCATCAATTAGTCCAGCCACTGCCCCGGCGATTGCCTCGGCACTGACCTCATCCAATAACACAGCGGTCTGCCCCGGTTTTATCACATCTTTAATGCCCCCGGCATCCGTCACCACCGGAACCAACCCTGCACTCATTGCCTCAAGCAGTGAAACAGGACATCCCTCCCTGCTTGTGGGCAATAAATAAATACAAGACTTTTCAAGCAATCTATTCTTCTCAACACCCTGAATATATCCCGGAAACGAAACATTGCTAAGGTTTCGAGACTCCGCAATGCGCATCAAATTTTCCTGTTCCGGCCCGTCTCCGGCCATGACAAGTTCAAGTCCTTCAAACCTAGCGCAAAGCAGAGAAAAAGCATCCAGCAATTCATACACACCTTTCCCCTCAATCATCCGGGAAAGAAATAAAAGAGACTTCCCATCATCCCGGCAAACCGATGAAACAGGAAGATTGTCCATATCAACCATGGTACTGACCACTTCGACCCTGGAAAGGTCCACACCGATGGAGCCTAGCTCTTTCCTAAAATCCTCGGCAAGCACGAGGACCATTCCAGCCCGGTTAAGCACCGCGCGCAGCAACATTGCGGAAAAACGGCCTGTAGCAATACGCCTGAAAAAAATCTCATCCCAGCCATGGATAAAAATGAGAATCCTCCCGGAATAACCAAGCAGGCAAAACATGAGAAAAAGAATTCCTTCCTTCAGTGCAGACACAAGATTCAAAGAAGGATTCATATGAATAACATCAAAACGGTTGAAACAAGAAAGCCAAAACAAATTAAGAATATCAGCCAGTGTTCTAAAAAAACGCGCAAAACCTGTCTGATTGATCCTGCGTCCCAGCACAGCAGGGGTCACTTCTGCCTTGCCTTCAAGCTCGCGTAACAGCAGCTTCACGGTTTCAACCACTCCGCCCATGTGGCGCAAATCAGGAGAAATAACCAGTAACCTCATCTATTCTCCGTTCTGATTTTCAGTTATTTTATTTCAAAATACCCCAGTTATCGTCACTATTCCAGTCAATTATGAATTAAGAGATATTAAGATTAAATAATATTCCTGTCCTACAATAATGCTGCAACAAATCTTAAACACATTGTAACAACACAGTAACAACCGACTCCAAATTGAGCGTACTTTTTTCGCATTGTTATTGAAACTAATTCTCACACGACTAACAAGCTGAGCACTGTCATCTGACGGGGATACACATGTTACAATTATTAAAGAAAAAAGCGGCCGATTTATACGATACCACCGAGAAAAGAATGAGCATTATAGAAGGTCCGGGCATCGGGAGTCTTATTCAAAATGTAGGTTGGCTCAACATATTATATTTCGCAATTCAGGACTTTCCAATCCTCTCAGCCATGTACGGCTCTGAATGGGCGTACCAACTGGAAAAGGGGATAAGTTCCGCCATCATCGAAGAAGGAAAAGAAAACCTGCATCACAATGATTTTCACATATTTTCCTTCAATGCCGGTGAATTCTTTCTGCTGGACCCCACAGAGACAAAACACACCTTATCCCTGCAAGAACTGGCTTATCAATTCAAAGTGAACACTGAAAACAAACTGAGAATTGACCAGATAGGTCGCACAGGCAACAATATTACCATTAACAGCGGATACTCATCATTTCATGCTGAACATTCAAATGACAAACTGTGGTCAAATTTCCTTTCAGCTATTGGTGAAGCACGCCTTGAAGCTCAAAAAAGTGTCGATATATCCAAGCTTGAATTAAGTAATGAATTTAACGACATCATAATTAATTCCGATATCCGCTGCCATTACCAGCCCATAGTAAACCTGAACGATAAATCTATCCACGGCTGGGAAGCCCTGGCAAGGGGACCGCAAAACTCACCATTCCGATCCCCTTTGACCCTTTTCGACATGGCTGAAAAACTGGGCAAACTGTTCCAGCTTGAAAAACTCTGCCGTGAAGCTGCCATCAAAACATTCGGGGATCATAATCCTCAGCACAAACTTTTCCTCAATATCCATCCCAGAACAATTGTCGACCCCAACTTCACCACCGGAGAGACCAAGCGTCTTTTGGAAAAATGGGGACTCAAACCGGGCAACATCGTCTTTGAAATAACTGAAAGACACAGCGTGAAGGACTTCACAACTTTTCGCAAAACTTTGGATCACTATCGCAACCAAGGCTATCTGGTTGCCATTGACGATGCCGGAACCGGATATTCCGGTCTGACTTCCATCGCTGAAATCAAACCAGACTACATCAAGATGGATAAGTCTTTTGTCGACAACATCGAGACCAATCAGGTCAACCGGGCCTTGATCGACACCTTCACCGACTTTGCGGAAAAAATCGGCGGTAAACTAATCGTAGAGGGAGTGGAAACACAGGAACAAGCCCTGACATTAGTAGATATGGGGGTGCATCTGGGACAGGGTTATTTCTTCGCCCGTCCGCAGCGAGAGAAACCCCAACTAAGTACTGAAACCCTGAACCTGCGCAGAACCTCCGATCTAGTAACCAATACTGGCACCTACGGAATCCCGGTAAAAAATCTGGTCAACAAGGTGGAATCTGTTGAATCAGATACCCCGGTGCCCATGGTGCAGCAGACTTTCAAGGAAACCAACAACCTGAGTAGCATCGTGGTGGTAAAAAACAACTACCCCTGCGGTCTGGTCATGGAATACAATCTGAACAAGCATCTTTCAGGCAAGTACGGTGTCGCCCTATACTCCAACAAGCCCATTTCATCTGTAATGGATGACGGGCCGCTCATAGTTGACCTTGAAACCACCGTGGAAAAAGTATCCCAGCAAGCCATGGCCCGGGCCAGAAAACAAGCCTACGATGATGTAATCATCACGCGGAAAGGACAACTGATGGGTACGGTTTCAGTACAACGTCTGCTGGACACACTGGCCCACGCACAAGTGGAAATGGCTAAAGGAACAAACCCGCTCAGCGGTCTGCCCGGCAATCTCGACATTGAAAAAGAAATCGATCGCCGCATGAAAGCAAAGGAAAAGTACAGCATCATTTACGCCGATCTCGATAACTTCAAGGTCTACAACGATACCTACGGCTTCAAAAACGGGGACAAAATAATCCTTCAAATCAGTAAAGTAATATCATGGGCCAGCAAAAGACATGGAGCCAGTGGTGATTTCGTTGGTCATATCGGAGGGGACGATTTTGTCATGGTCACCCATCCCGTGAAAGCTGAACGACTCTGTAAATCCGTAACCCGCATTTTCAAAAGACTGGCCAAACACAATTACAATGAAACTGACGCCAAGAAAGGCTGGATGGAAGGTAAAGGGCGCAACGGTTCCATCTCCAGATTTCCGCTAGTATCAGTGTCTCTTGCAATTCTCGATTGCGAACCGGATCAGAATCTCATGGAAATCGGCGAACAGGCCGCATCCCTTAAGAAATGGGCCAAGTCCATCGAAGGCAACTGCTGGGTTCGCGAAAGAAGAAGAAAATAGCACTTTGATGCGCTACGCGCTTTTAATTAAAAAGATTATGCCTCCGGCGGCCAAAGAAACTTTTTGAAAAAAGTTTCTCTAGACTCTTCAAAAACTTTTATTAAGGCTTCGCCGCTTCGTTTAGAGCAACCCGTAAAAATAAAAATCGCAGCAGCATACATGCTATTGCGATTTTTATTTCGGAAACCGTTCTACCACGCTAAATGCGAAGCATACTGAAAGGTTTTGAAAGGGATGGGGTCTGGGGAAGGGAAAACTTTTGCAAAAATTTTCCCTTCCCCAGCCGCCGGAGGCATTCATATGCCTACAATAAATTTTCGTCGAAAATCTGCTTGATACGGTAGCGCAGGTTGGTAAACCGCTTGCCTGCGGTAACGTTATTCAGCCCGATATGAAAAGCCCGTTTGCTGCCGATAAGAACTGCCAGCTTGCGGGCACGAGTCAAACCGGTATAAAGCAGATTACGCTGCAAAAGCATATAGTGCTGGGAAACAATGGGCATAACCACTGCCGGGTATTCACTACCCTGCGACTTATGCACACTGACCGCATAGGCGAGGGTCAATTCATCCAGCTCAGCAAGCTCGTAATGCACAATATTACCGTCAAACTCGGCGGTGAGTTCATTATCTTCAGTATTAATATACATGACCCGGCCAAGATCGCCGTTGAATACTTCCTTGTCGTAATTGTTGCGCAGTTGCAAAATACGGTCACCCACACGGTATTCAACAAAACCGCGCTTAAGTCCCTTGCCATTTCCGGGATTAAGTTTTTCCTGCAACACAGCATTCAGCTTCTGGGTTCCCACATCCCCTTTATGCATGGGAGTCAGCACCTGCACATCGGTCATGGGATCGAGACCGTACCGCTCAGGAATCCGCTCGCAAACGGTCTGAACAATCATCTCCTGCACCTTTTGCGTAGACTCCTGCGGGATCCAATAAAAATCAGCCTCCGGTGCTTCTGCCGGATGAGGCATAGGAAATTCGCCGTCATTAATGCGGTGAGCGTTAACAACAATATAGCTTTCCTGCGCCTGCCGAAAAATATGGTTCAGCACTGCACTATGCACCTGTCCGCTCTGCAACAGATCGGAAAGTACGTTGCCCGGTCCAACTGACGGCAGCTGGTTCACATCGCCCACAAAAATAACCCGGCAAGTCAGCGGAACAGCACGCAACACCGCAAGACAAAGCTGAGCATCGAGCATGGAAGCCTCATCCACAACAAGCACATCCGCCTTAAGCTTCTGATCCTCATTGTAATAAAAACCGCCATCATCCGGGGTAAACTGCAACATGCGATGGATGGTGGAAGCCTGCCGTCCGGTAGCCTCGGAAAGCCTTTTAGCCGCACGCCCGGTGGGAGCAGCAAGTTTGACCTTCAGCCCCAGCTCTTTAAGAGTCATGACCACGGCGCGGGTGATGGTTGTCTTACCTGTACCCGGCCCTCCGGTGATGATGAAAAATTTATTTACGCAGGCCTCAAAAACCGCCTCGCGCTGTTCATCTGAAAGCTCAAAACCAAGCTCGGATTCAACTTCGGGCAGAGTCTTTTCCACCTTCTCCCGGCTCACCGGGGAGGGATGACTGACCAGCCCATGCAGACGTTTGCATATCTCCCGCTCAAAACGGTAAAAATGCATCAGAAAGACCGCTTCATCAATGTCCTGTTCCGGCAGATTTTCCACCCGAACCCTTTTGCGCTCTTCCAATGAAAAAATACCTTCGCTGATCAACTCCAGATCAACGCCGCCCAGCATTTTAGTCACATCTCCAATCAACTTATCTTTTGGACGAAACATATGTCCGCCCCGCTCGCTTACTGAAAACAGCGAATAAACAATGGCTGCTTCAATGCGTTGCGGCGAATCAGGCGCAAAACCAAGTTTAAGGGCCATGGTATCAGCTGTTTTAAAGCCGATACCCCGGATTTCATAGGCCAGTTCATAAGGATTTTCACTGATCTTAGTAACCGACTGTGCGCCGTAGAGATTGAAAATTTTTGCAGCGTAGGTAGGCGGCACTTCATGGGTGTGCAGAAAAACAATCAGATTCTTGATTTCGCGCTGGGATGACCACGATTCCTTGATCGCTTCGAGCTTCTTTTTAGAAATACCTTTGATCTTGAGTAGTTTTTCCGGTTCATCATCAAGAACATCCAGCACTTCAATGCCAAATGTTTTGACCATATCCGTAGCTATGGATTCACCAATGCCCTTGATGGAAGACGATTTCAAAAATCGGATAACCCCGGCCTCGGTTGCCGGACGGATTCTTTCATAAAAATCGGCCTCGAATTGACGGCCGAATTTAGGGTGCTGTTTCCAGCGGCCGTGGAGTTCAACGGATTCGCCGGGTGTGAGAGAACCCAGAACTCCCACAACCGTGATCTGCATCGGTTCGTCCTTGGATGAGACACGGGCTACAATGTAACCGTTCTCTTCATTATGATAAACAACTGTCCGGACTTCACCAGTTAATATATCCGACATCAATTGGTCCTATATAGGCCTCCGGCGGCCTCGCGGGGGCGTAATTAGATGCGCTACGCGCTTTTTTAGTGAAAGAAATTTGCCTCCGGCGGCTTAAACCCTTTTCCAAAAGGGTTTAAGAATCCCAAAACATTTTAGTGGTTTTGAATTGAGACAACTTATATATCTGTGCGTTTTTTATCTACAACTTCTGGCGGTATTCCAGTGACTGCCGTAGCGTTTCTTTGTCTGTGTATTTTACTTCTGATCCGATGGGGATGCCCTGCGCTAAACGGGAAAGTTCGATTCCGGGAAATTTTGATTCAACCATATTTTTGATGAATGAAGCTGTGGCTTCGGCATCAACTGTCGCGCCCAGTGCAAGGATGAGTTCCTTGACTTCACCCTTGGCAAGACGTTCTTCAAGCTTCTGAAACTCAAGCTGCTGCGGTGTCACCCCATCCAGCGGTGAAAGCAGGCCACCCAGCACCAGATAGTAGCCGCGATAAAGCCCCATTTCCTCGATTGCCAGCAGCGAATCCCATTCCGAAACAAGACAAAGCTTGTCATGTTCGCGCTTGGGATCGGAACAGATCTTACAAGGACAGGTATCAGTAATGCTGGAGCACTGCTCACAGATACAAAGCTTCTCACGCAGATCAATCACGCTCTGCCCGATGCCTGTAACTTTCTCTCTAGGCATCTTCAGCATGGTCAACGCAATTCTCAAGGCTGACTTAGGCCCAAGGCCGGGCAGCTTAGCCAACTCCTGCGCTACTACACGTAACGGCTCAGGTAAATTTTCCATAAAATATATAGTTCATCCAAACACGGACGCGAAGCCCGATAAAAGTTTTGGAAGGGGGAGTCCAGAGGGGGAAACTTTTTACAAAAAGTTTCCCCCTCTGGCCGTCGGAGACATTTACTTAGAACATTCCAGGAATATTCATACCGCCGGTGATGGAAGACATTTCGGACTCCATCATGGCTTTTGCTTTTTTGTTGGCGTCATTGACGGCTGCAAGAACGAGATCCTGAATCATTTCTACGTCTTCAGGGTCAACTATGGCAGGATCAATTTTGATTTCAAGCACTTCGGAAGAACCGTTAACTTTTACGTTAACCATTCCGCCACCTGCGGAGCTTTCCACTTCGCGGGTCTTGAGTTCATCCTGCAAAGCAGTCATTTTACGCTGCATAACCTGAGCCTGACGTACGAGATCGTTCATACCTTTCATTATATTACTCCTTGAGATTATTAACTTGTTCTTTCCACAATGGACTGCCGGGAAATCCCGTCAATCCGACTAGATATCTTTGCGCGGATCAATGGAAATGATGCTGGCCCCGAAGGACTCAATCACCCTTTTCACATCAGGATGGGCTTCCACCTCATCACGAATCTCCTGCCTGCTCTTGCGCTTACCCTTCTGACTAATCTGGATTTCCAATTCAGTTTCAGGGCCGAAATATTCTGCGGCAAGCCGAGAAATAACACCACGTGTTTCACGTCCGGCAACCTGCCCTTGATGAAACGGATTGGCGCAAGTCAAAATCAGCTTGTCGTCAATAAATTCACCCTTGCATTTGCTCAAACCGGACGTAGAACCATTAGCCCCACGATCGGCAACAAATTGCAAAAAGCCCTTGAAATCACGAGGACCACTGACCTCTGAGGGAAATGTCGGCTTAGCCGGGACAGGATCAGACGGAACTGATTCCAGCGGTGCAACCGTCTCCGGTGCCTGGTTTTCCGATTCAGGAACAGGAGGATTTAAATCATTCTCAGTCTGTAAACCTGCCGCATCCGGAAGGGAGGAATCATCAGCTCCCATATCGTTTGTTGAACGATTACCGGCGGGAGAACCGGACTCAGTGCGGCCCATGGGACGACCGTTACCGGCTCCCATTCCTTGCGGTTGCATGGAATGATTCTGCGGAGGAACCTGCTGCTGTTGCATCCCCTGCTGCCCGCTCCCTTGCCACGGCGGAGTCTGCCCGCCCTGCTGTCCACCGGAGGGATGTCCGCTCGGCGGCTGGTTTGGCGAAGGGGTCTGCGGCGGTGCCTGATTAACAGGAGCCGCAGGTGCAGATTGCGGAGCAGGTGCTGCCGAAGCTAACGCCCCGGCCCGTTCCAAGGAAATAAGGTCAGTAAGACTTGTCATGTTGAGCAAAAGCAATTCCAAAGCCATGGCCGGTTCAAGACTGGTCATAACCTTGCGCTGTCCGTCCACGGTCATCTGCCAGCAGGCATGAATGAATGAACGGTCAAAGGTCTGGGCCCATTTCATGAACTCCACTGCTTCCTCGGAAGAAAGCCCGAGCAGCGGTACTGCCCGTTCCCCCGACTGATTGAGCAAAAACATATTCCGCCAGCAGTTGCCCAGTTCGCGGATAAAAAATCCAAGATCAAGTCCGCGCCCGAGAACCTGCTGAACTGTTTCGCCCACGGAAACAAGATCACGCGAATGAATTGCCTGCATAAGCGAGAAAAAGACATCCCGCCCGGCAAGACCAAGAATGGAACGCACGTCACCTTCGAGCAACTTCTCACTGCCGAGAGCAAGCACCTGTCCCAGCAGAGACATGGAATCACGCACACTGCCTGCTCCGCGCTTGGCAAGAAGGTCAATGGCACCCTGCTCATACTCAATCTTTTCCATATTCAGGATTTTAGAAAGATGGGCAGTAAGCTCATCGTTGGTGAGCATCTTGAAAGCGTAATGCTGACAACGGCTGATGATGGTGGCCGGAAACTTGTGTGTTTCCGTGGTGGCCATGATAAATGTTGCGTGCGGCGGCGGCTCTTCAAGGGTTTTCAGCAAAGCATTGAAGGCCTGCACGGTAAGCATATGCGCTTCATCGATGATAAAAACCTTATAACGGAATTCAATGGGCGCATAGCCGATATCTTCCTTAAGTCTGCGGGCGTCGTCGACCTTACCGTGCGATGCGGCATCGATCTCGACCACGTCCACGCCGACGCCTGCGGTAATCTGGCGACAGTTGTCGCACTCGTTACAGGGTTCCGCAGTTGGTGCGTTTTTGCAGTTAAGTGCCTTGGCAAAAATTCTGGCAATGGTGGTCTTGCCTACCCCGCGTGTACCACTAAAAAGGTACGCGGGAGCAATCTTATCCTGCGCGGCTGCGCGGGAAAGAATTGTTTTGACTGCTTTCTGTCCGGCAACATCGCTAAATGTCTGCGGACGGTATTTTGCTGTCAGATTTGATGTACTCATTCTGTGCCTTCGGCGACCCTGCCGGGGGCCTTAAACCCTTTTTGTAAAAAGGGTTTAAGAATCCCAAAAACTTTTATTATGCTTCGCATTTTTAATTTTAAACACGCTAAAATTATCGATTGCTGACCTATGCAACACAGATCAGCAATCAATATTAGATACTAAATTTCGTAATAATCCAGCCAGCTCTTGTACTCGTCGTTGCCGCCTTTAACAACATTAAAGTACTCTTTCTGGAGGATGGTACCGATGGGACCGCGCTTGCCTTCACCGATAGTGCGGTTATCCACTTCACAGATGGGGGTTACTTCAGCAGCGGTACCGCAGAAGAAAGCCTCGTCAGCAACGTAGAGTTCGTCACGGGTAAAGAGCTGCTCTACCACTTCATAACCGAGATCACGGGCAACCTTCATCAGGCTGGCACGAGTGATGCCGGGAAGTACGGAAGTAAGCGGAGTGGTCTTGATCACATTATCTTTAACGATAAAAATGTTCTCGCCGGTAGCTTCGGAAACAAAACCGGAGGTATCGAGCATGAGAGCTTCGTCATAACCGTCCTGCACAGCTTCAACCTTTGCGAGGATGGAGTTGACGTAGTTACCGCAAGCCTTGGACTTGGTCATCATGGAGTTTACGTGATGACGGTTGAAAGAAGAGGTCTTAACGCGGATACCCTTTTCAAGAGCTTCTTCACCAAGGTAAGCACCCCAAGGCCATGTTGCGATGCAGACACGGATTGGGTTCTTGCCGGGATGTACGCCCATGGCACCGTCGCCGATGAATACGAGGGGACGGATGTAACCTTCTTTAAGGCCGTTCACTTTCAGGGTTTCGAGAATTGCATCATGAATTTCTTCAACAGTGAAAGGAATGGTAATTCCGAGAATCTTTGCGGAATCGAAAAGACGAACCACATGCTCACGCAGCCTGAAAACAGCAGACTTTCCGTCCACGGTTGCGTATGCGCGGATACCTTCGAAAACACCGGCACCGTAGTGCAGGGTATGGGTAAGCACGTGAACCTGTGCGTCATCCCAGTTAACCAATTCACCGTCAAACCAGATTTTTTCTGCTTTTTGAACCATTATGTCCCCCTAATTTTCTTCTATAAATATAGTAAGCAAAGACCCAATTACGACTTGCTTGATTACAACAGCGAACAACAGAATAAATGAAGCTAAAAAAAAGAGGGTCCAAGGTCAAGGAGGAACGGGTAGATCAAGGTCAGGAAATGATAAAAAACAGAATAGGGAAGCACAAAAAGGGCGAAAGCCGCTGAACTTCCGCCCGTATATTTCGATCATCACTGGAACTCTAAACGCTAACCACCGAATTTTCTGAGTCTCCATAAGGAGTCATTTCAGTTCGGTCCGGGTCGGTATCATTGAACCAGACATTCTCCCCGGCAAAATAACGAAACTGGTAATCACGCCCGGTTTCAAGATCCACGGTCACAGTATACTTGCCGCTTTTCAGCTTTTTCATAGGAATGGAACTTTCATCCCAACCATTAAAATCGCCAACCAGATAAATGGCTTCACCGTTTTCAATCTGATCCTTTTCCACATCAAACTTAACCTTGCACACAGGCTTGGTCTTAAGAAATTTCTTGGAAAGAGCCACAGGAACCTCCTGCTGGTTTTAAAATTTCAAAAATTCAGTGATAAAATTTTTTCTTATAATAATTAATCCCGTTTTTTTTTTAATGTCAACATTCACGAAAAAAAATTCATCTAAACGTCACTTCGTCTTCCACAAATAATCTTCTGCAAAAAATCTATTTTACCTAATTTTACCCCAGAAAAAAATCATTTTAAGAAAAATTTATTACTTAAAATTCAAGACTGACCAACAAATATACAAACAAAAAAGACACAGATCATTCAAATAATAATTTTGACAGCAACTGGCCCCACGGTTACATATCATCTTTAAGTTTATATTTTATTTAGGAGTAACGACCATGGATAAATTTCCAAGAGTTCACCGGCTGCCCCCCTATGTGTTTGCCAAGGTGAACGAACTGAAAATGCAGATGCGCCACGAAGGCGAAGACATCATCGACCTCGGTATGGGGAACCCGGATCTCCCCACCCCTCAGCACATTGTAGACAAGCTGGTTGAAGCGGCGAACAAGCCTGCCAACCATCGCTACAGCGCGTCAAAGGGAATCAAAGGTCTGCGCAGAGAAATGGCGCTTTGGTATAAAAGAAGATATGACGTTGAACTGGATTATGATCAGGAAGTGGTCGTTACCATGGGCGCCAAAGAGGGGCTGGCGCACTTGGCGTTGGTTATGCTTTCACCCGGTGATGTTGTTTTCGCGCCGGACCCGTCCTATCCCATCCACCCTTACGCAAGTATTATTGCCGGAGCGGATGTAAGACGTATTCCCATGGCTCATGACCGTGATTTTTTTGAAGATCTCGAACTGGCAATGCGCCAGACATGGCCCAAGCCGAAACTTCTGATCATCAACTTTCCGCATAACCCTACCGGGATTACCGCAGATATTCCGTTCTTTGAAAAAATCGTCGATTTTGCAAAAGAAAATGATCTGCTGGTCATTCACGACCTCGCCTATGCGGACTTCACTTTTGACGGTTACGAGGCCCCCAGCTTCTTGCAGGCTCGCGGAGCAAAAGACGTAGGAGTAGAATTCTTCTCCCTGTCTAAAAGCTATTCCATGCCCGGTTGGCGTGTGGGATTCTGCTGCGGTAATCAGGAAATGGTACAGGCCCTGACACGCATCAAAAGTTATCTGGATTATGGACTTTTTCAGCCAATCCAGATTGCGGCATGCCATGCCCTTTCCGGCCCGCAGGATTGCGTCCGCGAAATCATGGACGTTTATCAGGACCGCCGCGACGCCCTTTGCGAAGGTTTACAACGCATCGGCTGGGATGTAACTCCTCCCAAAGCAACCCAGTTTGTCTGGGCACCGATTCCTGAGCAGTTCAAGGATCTCGGATCAGTAGAATTCTCCAAGCTGCTGCTGCGCGAATGCAAGGTTGCAGTCGCTCCCGGACTTGGCTTCGGCCACTACGGGGATGACCATGTACGCATGGCCCTTGTGGAGAATAGACAGAGGATCAATCAGGCCGTACGCGGCATGAAAGACCTTTTCGCCAAAGGGTAAAAGATAATTATTCAAATTTCTGGCAGGCTGCGGTATAACGCAGCCTGTCAGTTTTTTTGAACCAAGAGAAATGAATTAATGAGGTTTTAATGCAGACCGTAAAGCTTGCCATTGCCGGATTCGGCACCGTCGGAACCGGACTCGCCCGGATTTTGGAAGAAAATGAAGATGTAATCCTCGCCCGTTGCGGCAAAAAATTTGAGCTTACATCCGTTCTTGTCCGTGACGTAAACAAAAAAAGGGATTTCCTGCCCGGACCTAACGTAAAATTCACCGCCGATCCCGATGAATTCACATCCAGCCCGGATGTTGACATTGTCGTAGAACTCATGGGCGGCACCACCGTTGCCAAGGAAATTGTCATCAAAGCCCTTGAAGCAGGCAAGCATGTAGTCACCGCCAACAAGCATCTGCTGGCTGAGCACGGCATCGAGCTTTTCGAAATCGCCGCCAAAAACAAGGTCGGCCTGTACTACGAATCAAGCGTTGCCGGCGGAATCCCTATCATCCAGTCCATCAAGGAATCACTGGCCGGGAACCGCATTAAATCCATTGTCGGTATTCTTAACGGTACCGCCAACTATATCCTTTCGGAGATGTCCACCAGCGGGCTGGAATTCGATACCGCTCTGGAGCAGGCCACCGAACTAGGCTACGCCGAAGCCGATCCTACCTTTGATATTGAAGGAATCGACGCCGCGCACAAGGTTTGTGTGCTGGCCCGCATTGCTTACGGTAAAGACTACCCCCTTGCTGAACTGCCCATCGAAGGCATCACCAAGGTTGAAGGACAGGACATCCGCTTTGCCCGTGAATTCGGCTACCGCATCAAACTTATCGGCGCAGTACGTGATGTAGGCGGAAAACTTGAAGCTGGCGTTTTTCCGGCACTGGTCAAATATACACTGCTTTTGGCCCGCGTGGGTGGCAACTACAATGCAATACGTGTTGAAGGCAACGCTGTCGGTCCCGCATTTTTCCACGGTCAGGGAGCCGGATCACTGCCCACCGGAAGCGCGGTTCTGGCAGACATCATGGCCCTTGCCAAAACCGACACCCCGGACAACACCGGATTCTGCAACGCTCCCATTAAAAAAGCCGACATCCTCGCTCCTGAACTGGCGACCTCGGAGTACTACTTCCGTTTCACCGTACAGGATAAAGCTGGAGTAATGGCCGCGCTTTCCAAGTGCCTTGCAGAGCATAACATTTCCATTGCGCAGGCCGTACAGAAAGGAAATCCTGAAGAGCGGGACATCCCGGTGGTATTCACCACTCACAAGGCAAGCACCAAGGACGTGAATGCGGCCATTGCCGAAATCGACAAGATGCCTTTTATCACCAAGCCGACTATTTCCATGCGTATTTTAAAAGGATAATTTTTAGATATGAAACTTCTTTTTCTCATTGCTGACGGAATGGGCGGCTGGCCCATTGAGGAACTCGGCAACAAGACCACGCTTGCGGCAGCTAAGACCCCGAACATGGATATGCTGGCCGGAAAAGGCTTGATCGGCACCTGCCGTACCGTACCCAAAGGCATGGCTCCCGGCTCCGACATTGCCAACATGTCCCTGCTGGGCTTCGACCCCGCCACCTACCATACCGGACGCGGCCCTATTGAAGCAGCGGCGCAGGGGCTCAAACTTGGGCCGGATGATCTCGTCTGGCGCATGAATCTGGTCAATATTTCCGATTTTGCTGAAGACGGCACCATGTATGACTACTCCGCCGGACATATCGGAACCGATCAATCAGTGCCGCTGGTGGAAAAGCTGCAAGCCGAACTCGGCAATGATGAATTTACCTTTTATCCCGGTATCCAGTACCGCCATCTGCTGGTGCAGAAAGGCGGGGCCAAAGAAATGGAAGCCGGATTACATATCCGTCCGCCCCATGACCTGACCGACAAGCCCATTGACGAAGATGTCCGCGAATTCGCCAAAAGCCCGCGTCTGGACAAACTGGTCCGTGATGCTGCGAAAGTCCTTGCCGGAAACGGCAGTAAGGCTGTATCCATCTGGCCTTGGGGACAGGGCCGTCCGCTGAACCTGCCGCCTTTTGAAGAAAAGTTCGGCATGAAGGGCGCGGTAGTTTCTGCGGTTGACCTGATTAAAGGACTCGGACACGCTTCCGGCATGGAAGTAATCAATGTGGAAGGAGCCACCGGACTGGTGGATACCAACTACGAAGGCAAAGTCGAGGCAACACTCAAATTCCTCGAACACGGAGATTTCGTCTACGTGCACCTTGAAGGACCGGATGAATCCGGTCATATGGGCAGCGTGGAAGATAAAATCAAATCCATTGAGCGTTTTGATTCCCGCATTGTAGCTCCGCTGCTGGAAAAATATCCGCTGGATAAAGCCAACTACGTAATCACTTGCGATCACTTCACCCCGATCGAAACAAGAACCCACGATGAAACCCCGGTTCCCTTCATCATGACCTCACCGCGCTGCATTGCTTCCGGTGAGAAATCATTCACTGAAGAAACCGCAGACCGCGCCGGAATCATTATCCCCGACGGCCATGATTTCATGCAGTGGGTGCTGAACAAGACCAGATAATCATGAATAACGAATTCCCAAATCCACATTCATGGCTGGCTCATAGTGTTTCCTACGGTGAGACCGATGCCATGGGTGTGGTTTATTACGCAGAATACCTGCACTTTTTTGAACGGTCCCGTTCGCTTTTCATTCGCGAACGGGGCATGAGCTATGCCACGGTTGAAGAACGCGGCATCTACCTGCCCGTGCGTGAGGCCAACTGCCGTTACCGCATCCCGGCCCATTACGATGACCAGCTCAGTATTCAAGTCGGCATCAGCGAATGGAAGCGAGCTTCCATCAAATTCATCTACGATATCTACAAAGATGACCGCTCAAAGCTTATTGCAAGCGGTTTTACCGAGCATGCCTGCGTCAACAAAGACGGCAGGCCCGTACGAGTACCGGAATGGCTTAAAGAAATATTTTAATGTCTCCGACGGCCCTTCGGGAACCAGAGGAGAGGGGAAAACACTTTTTGGCGTGAGCAAAAGGGTTTTCCCCTCTCCTCTGGACTCCTCTCCCCTTTTCCAAAACGCGTTAGTAACGCTTTCGCATGTAGGGAGCGACAAATCTAAACATAAAAAAATAAACTTCCCCGCCTAACTGGTATGGGGAAATTTTCTTTTGCATACCCTCTCTCAATTTTCTCCCCCCGACGGCGAAGCCTTATCAAAAAGTTTTGAAGGGATGGGGTCTTGGGAAGGGAAACTTTTCCCAAAAGTTTCCCTYCCCCAGCCGCCGGAGGCCAAAAAGGACTTACCATGTATTACGACGTTCATACTCATGCATTCCACCCTAAAATTGCAGACAAAGTTATTACCCAGCTCCACGACCATTACGGCATCACCGCAGTGGGTAACGGACACCCTGAAGATTTGCTGAACCGTGCCACGCGTGCAGGTCTGGACCGGGTCATCATCCATACCGCTGCGACCGCTCCGGATCAGGTCATCCCGGCCAACAACTGGTCCATAGAGCTGGCAAAATCCGATGAACGCATTGTCACCTTCGGAACCATGCACCCGGACTATGCTGATCCTGAAAAAGAATTTGCAAGGCTGGAACGAAACGGCATCAAGGGTTTGAAATTTCACCCCGATTTTCAGGGATTTTTCATGGACGACCGCAAATTTTACCGCATCATGGAAATGGTGCAGGGCCGCTTTGTGTGCATGTTCCATATCGGGGACAGACTTCCGCCTGAAAAAAATCCATCCTGCCCGCTGAAGCTGAAAAAACTGCTCCAGAACTTCCCCCACCTGAAAGCAATCGGCGCGCACATGGGCGGGTTATACCACTGGAAAATGGTCGCAGAAGAACTGGCAGGCATGGACGTTTATTTCGACACCTCCAGCTGTCTACCCTTCATGGATAAAAAAGTACTTCATGAAATTATCGCCAAACACCCACGCGAACAGATTCTGTTCGGCAGCGACTACCCGCTCTTTGATCCGCAGGATTCAATGAAAGAATTACAACACGCACTTAAGCTGAAAGACAGTGAATTGGAACTACACATGAGTGCAGTGGAATCTCTGCTTGAATAAAAACTAAAGCGCACAAGTAATTACCTTGTGCGCTTTTTTATTCATTCTGCCGCGTACTTACCCATAAAAAAGACCACTAAATGACTAAACGGCTTGATCAGGTTGAAATAAACCGGCCCAGTCCAATGCTTATAACGGACAATTGTAAAAACATGGTAATGATGCGAACCGTTTTCAGCAGGCTCAGAAACCACTCCGATATATCCAATGAGATGCTTATCCTCGGCCTCGCCGATCCAGAATTTATTCGCTTCAAAATCAACTGAATTAAAAAAATCTACCTGCCCGCCACGGTTGAAATCGTAATCAGAAACTTCAAGACCGTGATTCATAAACTCATCATGCTTGAGACCCATTATTTTGGCCAGTACGCCTCTGACTTTGTATAGAAATGTCAGCCACCCCGGTTTGTAGGACATCAAACGGATCAAAAAATCTTCCATGTCACGACGGCTGTCAAAGACTCGGCAATGAATGTGATCGGCATTCGCGCTAAGTTTATGTATTTGGGGAATTAAATTTAAGATTGCTATTGACTTACTCATGGATTCATCCTCCCGGCCTCAAGCCCTTCAATACGCAACACATCGAATTCACGAACCATATTCATATCCTTCCAGAGAAGATCATGTCCCTTGAAAAAACGATACATACTAACCTTGCCAAGGAAATTATCAATCTCCGCCTGAGTTGCTTTTCTCCTTACCCCTGTATGGCAAAATAGCCGCAGGGCAGGCTGAGACGGAAAACGCCCTTTCCACAAAGATTTAATCCAGAATCCCGCACCCGGCTGGGCTGCCATGAGAGTCATGCGCGCATCACGTTCAATGTTTTCGCGCATTGTTTTGGGGAATTTTTCAAAATAATATCCCTTCCCCTGTTCGGTGAAAGTGACTGAACCGATAGGTGAAATACGTGGAAAACCATCAGCATCCACTGTGCCGAGTGACGCATGCTCCACTTTAGCGAAAAGTTCTTCTACCTCATTCCATAAAATATCTGACTGCATGATACAAACTCCCTTTTTATTTCGCAGGAATTTTGTACAACTCCTGCTTCATTGTTTCGAGAATATGGATATGATCTTTTTCCGAGACATTTGCCCCCATCATACGAACACCTAAAAACATGGAATAGCTTATTTTAGACAGCAGGACTGCCCGCTCAGGATCTCCACTCACCTCTTCAAAAATCGAACGCAAATATTCAATTCGCATACTGTCAACACGCTCAATATACTTCTGTGCAAATGGATCACATAAAGCCCACGCCCTGATACTAGTCTCAGTTCCCGAGGGCAACTTATGTGATTTCTCCACTATCAGGTTGAATCGCTCAATTGCATCAGCACCCTTGTTCGCAGCTTCGATGCTGGCAAGCGTCCATCCTTCCACCCAATATCCGAGCATCCTTTCAAGAAAATCCGCGCGATTTTTGAAGTGATGGTAAAATGAACCTTTTGTCACTTTTAATTTTCGACACAAAGCATCGATAGTCAGTTGCTGCACACTTTCACTTTCAAGCAACTTCAACCCTGCGTCGAGCAGGTCTTCTGCACAATGCCGAACTTCTCGCCTACTTTCCTTCGTGCTCACTTTTCAACTCCTTCTTCAACATACCGTACGGTATGGTATGTCAAAACTATCTGCGTTATAAAAAGATGTCAAGACTATACGTAAAACAAAAAAGAGCCGTCTGCGGGGCAACCACAGACGGCTCAAGCGTACAACCTCGAAAAGTTATGAAATACTTTTTTAGTTGTGTGCTCTGTCCTGCTTGGGGTGACATGCGTTGTTTGCGCAAGGAGCAACAGCAAGATCAGTCTTGCCTTCCTTGTTCATCTTCACATGACAGCCACGACAGCTGATGTCACTCTGAAGGGTATGGAACGCCTTAAAGTAAGAGTTAGGTGCAGCTTTCTGTTTCAGATTGTCATGACAGTCAGCAGCGGCACAGCTCTTGATCTGGGATTTGCCATCCCAAGTGTGGTGACACTTGGCACAGTTAACATCCTGATGGTCGAAGTGAGAAAACTTAACCGGGGTAAAACGAACCTTGTTAAGCACTTCAGGACGTTTGAATTCGAGATTTACGGGAAACCGTACAACCAATTCTTCGGAAATGATTTCTACCTTCTTGTCTCCGGAGATATTAGCAATCTCCTCACTGAGATTACTGGTCGCAGTTGAATACACAATTACGAGAACGGCAAAGACTACAGCCGCTCCAACATACAGAAAATTCGTCTTCATTTTATTCCTCCTCATGAAAGTCGTATCTTCCTAATCAAAATCAGGGATTATTTCAATAAAAATACGTAGATGTATATACTCTGCAACGCCCATAAACAGTGGTTTCAGCGACTACACAACCTAGATTGGGAAAATTTTCACACAAATCTATTTTATGTAAAACAACCTAAATAAACCTCTTTGCAACTACAACTATGTAGATCAACATAATTTCACACAACTCAACACCTTAAAGTTATATTCAGTACGAACGAATTTGAGAAATTTTACACAATACCATAAGCAGCTTTGCCAAAATCAGCATCCACTTACTTAAACTTAGAAGTAAAAAAAAATTCATTTTTTTTCTATAATGACACTTTTTCCTACCCAGTCCTAAATAACGGACATTCATGTGCGGGAATTTATACCCCGTTTTATATTCAAAACAACAAAAAACCCCTCTCTGCATAGCAGAAAGGGGTGTACAATTCTTAAATTATTAAATTCGATTCGAAAAAGAAAGCCTTACTCTCTCACACCAGCCATAAGCAGACCGATGCTGTCTACTTTCTCTTTGTCGTTGACGGAGAATTCATCCATGACCTGTCCACAATACATTACCGCCACGCGGTCAGCCAATTGCAGAGCTTCTCCAAGGTCACCAGTCACAAGCAGCACCCCGGCCATTTTACGGGCTTCCAGCAACCTGTTCCAGACTTCCTCAGTGGCGGAAATATCCAGCCCCTGTGTCGGCTGCTCAGCGACTATCAAGTGCGGCTGGCGATAAAGTTCGCGGGCCAACACCATCTTTTGGAGATTACCGCCGGATAGCTGCCAAGCCAAAGCGCGAATACGTCCGGGACGCACATCAAACTCTTCAACCAATTCTTGAGCTACTTTTGCAGCCTGATCGTGTTTAAGCAACGGGCCTGCGGTAAATCCCTGCCGAGTAGTCAAAAGCAGGTTGTCCACTAAATCAAGATTGCGGGCAGTGGCTAGATCAAGACGGTCCTCCGGGATGTAGGACATGGAATTATTCCACTTCATCTCGGCAAAAAACTTGCGCCACGGCTTGCCCATAATGAAAATTGTATCTTTGGGAGGCTTACGCATACCGCAAACGCCTTCCACAAGTTCCTGCTGACCGTTACCGGCAACACCGACAATAGCAACAACCTCCCCCTTACGCACATCAAGATTGATATCGCGCAGGCCGATTCCGGTCATATTCTTAACTTCCAGAACCTTATCGCCAAGTTCGACTTCTTCCTTGGTCACTTCAAGGAGAACTTCCTTACCGACCATGCGGCAGGCCAGATCAGCCTTGGAAACAATCTTATCGCGGGGAACCTCGGCATCAATGTTGCCTCGGCGCAAAATAGCAACCTCATCGGCAATGGCCATAACTTCTTCAAGTTTATGGCTGATGAAGACCACCGACTTGCCCTGACGGGTCATAGCCCAAAGAGCTTCAAAAAGGCGAAAGGCCTCGCGGGGAGTAAGAACCGCAGTAGGTTCATCAAAAATAAGCACCCTGCTTTCACGGTAAAGTAGCTTAAGGATTTCCACCCGCTGCTTCTCACCCATGGAAAGGGTTGAAACCATGGCTGAAGGGTCAATCTCCAGCTCATAATCTTCAGCCAGCTTGCGGACCCGTTTTTCCATTTCCTTGGGGTTGACGAAAAATCCGCCTTCCTGACCAAGCAGTACGTTCTGGGCAACAGTCATGGTATCTACAAGCATAAAATGCTGGTAAACCATGCCTACCCCGGCCTTAATGGCATCCTTGGAATTGGAAAAATCAACACGCTTACCGTCCACTTCAATATAGCCTTCATCAGGACGAAAGCGTCCGGCAAGCATGGACATGAGCGTACTCTTGCCCGCCCCGTTCTCACCGAGCAGGGCTTTGATGCGACCGGGATAAAGATCAAGTGAAATATCGTTGTTTGCCACCACTTTACCAAAACGCTTGGTGATGCCTTTCAGTGAAATAAGCGGGGCACAACCTTCGAAACCGGTAGCCTTCTGACATTCGGGACGGGTGAAATTCTGTTGAGAGCTCATTGCAGCACCTATCCTTCAGGCTCGATGTTGATTCCCAGATGCGCGGGAGAATTACCGCTACGCCCTCTCATTGCAGAGAAAATCAACACCAGGATGGTCAGGGCATATGGCAGCATCAGGAGCAGAGATGAAGGAATGTGGGTACCTACAGCCTGCAAGCGGAGCTGGAAAGCCATTACCCCACCGAAAAGATAAGCACCGAAAACAGCCCGGCCCGGTCTCCAGAAAGCGAAGATAACCAAAGCAACCGCGATCCAACCACGCCCGCCGGAAAGACCGTTAGCCCAGAGATGGGTATAAGCAAGGGAAAGATAGGAACCGCCCAGTCCGATGAGAAATCCACCACCAAGCAAAGCAATCCAACGTAGACGGATAGCCTTGAGCCCTACTGCGGCTGCGGCTGCGGGCTTCTCCCCAACAGCAGAAATTGCCAAACCGATGCTGGTCCTGTTGATAAACAGCATGAACAGCACCGGAATGATATAGGAAACATAAACAAGGGCATCCTGCTTGAAAAAGATATCCCCGATGTAAGGAATGGCTGAAAGTACGGGAACACTGAACTTATCAAACCCTTCGGTAGCTGTACCGATATACGGGGTTCCGAGAAAGTTGCACAGCCCCACGCCGAGAATGGTCAAAGCCAGACCGGAAACAACCTGATTACCGAGACAGGTGATACAAACAAATCCGTGCAGCGCAGCCATAAATGTTCCGGCTATCCCCCCGGCAATAAAGCCAAGCCACGGATTACCGGTGGTCAGGGTAACAAAAAAGGCGGCAAAAGCAGCCATGCTCATCATGCCTTCGACACCAAGGTTGAGCACCCCGCCCTTTTCAGTGAGGATCTCACCAAGGGTGGCGTAGAGGATCGGTGTTCCGGACTGCACTGTGGCAGCCAGCAGGGGGACAATAAAACTTTCTAGCATTATAGTATCCGACTACTTCTTCTTAACAATCTTATAAGTAACAAACATCTGGCCCGCGAGGACGGACATAAGGATCAGCCCTTCCATAATGGAACCAAATGCTGCCGGGGTCTGCATTTCAAGCTGCATATTTTCAACACCCACCCGCAGTGCAGCCAGCAAATATGCGGCGATGCCTATATAAAGGGGATGCAATCGCGCCAGCCATGCCACAACAATAGCGGTATAACCGTAACCTATCATAATGGAAGGTTGCAGCCTGTTGATGGTAGCGGAAGCTTCTATGCACCCGGCCCAGCCTGCAAGTGCGCCGGAAATAGCCATGACAAGAATAGTCAACATTCCGTAAGGAAGGCGGGAATACATTGCGATTCTTTCGCCCTCGCCAGCAACTTTGATATCAAAGCCGAGACGGGTGAAGCGCATAAATGCCCACATGGCAATACCGGAACCAACGCATACCGCGAATCCCCAATGCAGACGGGTATCACCGATCTGTCCGATAATGGCAGCCGGAGAAAACTCAGCTGTCACCGGAAATCCAAAGCTGGCCGGGTCCTTCCATGCGCCGAACACAAGGTATTCAAGCAGCAGAATAGCAATGTAGTTGAGCATCAGGGTGGAGATAATCTCGTTGACCTGCAATTTAAGCCGCAAAATAGCCGGTATGTAAGCCCAGAAGGCACCAAAAATGGCAGCACAGATGAACATAAGCGGCATGAGCAGATAGCCGGGCAATCCGGGAAAAGTCAAAGCAGCCCACGTAGCCCCGATTGCACCAAGCGCAAACTGACCTTCAGCCCCAATATTCCAGACCTGCATCCTAAAGGCAGTAGCAACACCCAGAGCACAGAGAAAAATGGGAATAGATTTTAAGAGGGCATCTTCCAAAGCCCATGAAGCACCAAAAGACCCCTGCCAAAGCACGAAGAGTCCTTGTACAGCAGATTTACCCTGCAATTCAAGCAGGAGCGCGCTGATCCCGAAAGATAGAACCAGAGCGCCCACGATAATAAACGGGGCGCCCCAGTTCCAGGGTTCGTCACGCTTTTGTAAGCGATAACCCAACATAAATTATTACTTGGTATTCCCGATTACGCCTTCAACAAACCACATCATACCGAGCATTTCAGGATCGGTCATGGATTTTCCGGCGGGAACCATTTCTTTACCGTTCTGGTCCTTAAGGGGACCTACGAAGATTGCGTTGTTGCCTTCAATAATTTCTTTTTTGGCAGCAAGAACTTTGTCCTTAACATTCTGGGGAACCATGGGACCGAAAGGAGCGATGTCCACGATGCCCTGGTCCATACCCCACCACATGGATTCGTTACCCTGCCAGACACCGTCACGAAGCTGTTCAACAGCGTTCTTGAAAAGCGGTGCCCAGTTCCAGACAGCAGCGGTCAGGTGAGCCTTGGGAGCCATTTTGGACATATCGGAGTTGTACGCGATGGAATATTTACCACGTTCCTGAGCAGCTTCCTGCGGGCCGGGGGAATCCTGATGCTGGGTGATAACGTCAGCTTTCATATCCAGCAGGGAGATGGCTGCATCTTTTTCCAGTGCAGGATCGTACCAAGTCTTGGTCCATACTACACGCACGCTAGCTTCAGGGTTAACAGCGCGCACACCGAGGGTGAAAGCGTTGATACCGCGGATAACTTCGGGAATGGGGAAAGCAGCAACGTAACCGATGACGTTGGACTTGGTCATCATACCGGCAACGATACCGGTCAGATAACGAGCCTGATACATACGACCGAAGTAGTTGCTCATGTTAGGGGTGGTTTTGAAACCGGAGCAGTGCAGAAATGCGGTCTTGGAAAATTTTTTGGAAACTTTAACCATGGGGTCCATGTAACCGAAGCTGGTACCGATGATCATGTCGTAACCCTTACGGGCGAAGTTGAGCACAACGCGCTCGGAGTCCGGACCTTCAGCAACAGATTCTACATAGGAAGTCTCAACCCAGGGAAGGGCGTCAATTGCCTTACGGCCCTGATCCTGTGCATAGGAGTAACCTTCGTCACCCACGGGAGAAATGTAAACAAAACCGACTTTAACTTTGTCCTTCTTAGCTCCGGCAAACGCAACAGATGCCAGCATTACGGACATGGCCGCAACAATGGCCATAAGCAGAACTTTACGCATCATCCACTCCTTGAGAATTAGTTAGTAAACCCTGTCGAAGCTCCGTATCAACGAACCTTCCCCTGATTTTGAAAACAAAAAAACAAATACACAACCAGCCCCCGGACTACCTATGTCCGACAGCTGGAAATGCAAATGTCTAATTAACCCTGAACCGTATTAAGACCCTAAAAGTCTTAACTATTGTCTTCCTGACAAACCTTCGCAATGGGCTCAGCGAACTGGGTCTCGCTGTCCCACGGAAAAAGAATCCAGGTATCCTGACTCACTTCAGTAATGAAGGTATCCACTAAAGGACGCCCTTCAGGCTTGGCATAAATAGTGGCAAAGTGGGCCTTGGGAACCATTTCCCGGACCAGCTTGGCAGTGCCTCCGGTGTCGACAAGATCGTCCACCAAAAGCCAACCTTCACCATCGCCTTTGAAATCTTTAAGCACAGTGGCTTTCTTTTCCTGAACTTTCCAATCATAAGTGGAAATGCAGACGGTGTCGATAAGTCTTATATCCAGCTCACGGGCCAGAATAGCCGCAGGAACCAGCCCGCCGCGGGTAATAGCAAGGATACCTTCAAAAGGCCCTTTTTCAAGCAGCCGCCAGGACAAAGCCCTGCAATCACGGTGCAGCTGTTCCCAAGAAATGGGGTACATTTTATTATATCTGTCTGCCTTGGACAATTTATCTTCTCCTTAATTTCCATGCATGCACGCGGTTTTCCCTAGCCCAAGGAATGGACAAGAGCAACATAAAAATAAACGCGATTCCACATTTATGAAAACTCAGGTCCTTCTGATCATTGTTATAAGCTGCGTCAGTTACCATAAAACAACACCTTAAACGGCAACCAACCTTTTAGCAGCAGAAATCTCCTTCCGTCTACCCTGAACAGGTTCTGAATATATTTGCCGGAACCAATTATTCATTTTTGATTTTACATAAAACACAGGCAAGGATAAAAGAAGAAATGGAGCTGAAGAAATTCAATCAACTCAAATCAAAGGTTTATACTTATGAGATTTCAGGATGCCGCCCGTCTGCGTTACAAAATAACCCTACCCCTTATTCTTCTGCTGACCCTGACCGCGCTTTATCTTTTTCATACTATACTTATTGAACGCAAAAACCTCATAGACACCCAAAACCTGCTCAGTGGGTTGCACGCCACAGCAGTAGAAGTACTAACTGCCCCCAATGAGATAAACAATGAATCCACGATACAGATATTCAACTCTATTATTGAAGAATTACAGAACTACCCTGCGGACAGCCGCTTGACCAAGTTGCTGGATAACGAGGACTCAAAACTTTTTGAATCCACTGATAATTTTCTCAAATCCGTAGCTTCCGGTGACAGCAAAGCGATAACCATAGCTACACGCAAACTTGACTCGTCCATAGGTATGGTTTCAGGAGATATCAACAAGATTTCAGACTACTACCATGTTAAGATGGTGAAATATGAATACGGAATCCTGTTTTTGATATGTATTCTCGCAGTGCTCCAGTACTACCTTGTGGATTCTCCAATGCGGAATGAATTAATTCGCTGCGCCCGCGAAAAAGAACTGAGTAAAACCACTATCAAAAAACTTGCCGAACGGGATACCCTGACCAACCTTCCCGGCAGGATGAAATTTTACGAGGAATCGGAAAAAGCAGTTTCAACCGCCACAAGATACGGCTCCGACCTCGTACTCATTAAGATGGATATTCATGATTTTAAAACCATTAACCAGAAACACGGTCAAAAGGTTGGGGACAAAATTCTGGCCGGATTTGCCCGTGTGGTGCGTAAAAATTTAAGACGTCCAGACAGTTTTTACCGAGTCGGCGGGGACAAATTCATAATACTTGCTCCGCACACAAATGTAACCAACGCCAAAAACCTTACTGAAAAAATAAACAAACTGATCACGCACACCAGAAGCCTTAAGGCTGTGCCGTTTCTGATGAATACCGGAATAGCCATGTGCGGACACAAAGAGTCCGCAGAATCCCTGCTCAAAAAAGTTGATCTGGCCCTGAACGAATCCAAAAAATACGGTCCCGGAACCGTATATACCCACCCTGAATCTGCAAAGAATGTTGAGTAACAAATGAAAACATTACGATTTTTTATCATTGCTGTCTTTTCTGTCGTTCTTTTTATGGGAGTGACTGCCTGTTCCACCCACAAACCTGCACCTTCCCCGGAGATAATTGCACCACAACTAAAACCGGGCCAGATTCCTCTCCGTGATTTCTTTAAAAACCCAGTGGCCGAGGGCTTCACAATCTCACCCGACGGCAAGAAATTAGCATGGCTGGCACCGTGGAAAGACAGGCTCAATATTTTTGTAAAAGACCTCTCCGACGGCAAGACCACCAGAATAACCAGTGCGACCAAAAGAGACATCTATGGTTATTTCTGGGCCGGCAATGAGCGCATTGTCTTCGGTCAGGATTCCGGTGGAGATGAAAATGTCCATACCTTCTCCGCCGCAATAGACGGAAGCGGAGAAAAGGACCTGACTCCATTTGAAAACACCCGCACCAACCTGCTGGATGACCTCGAAAATGATGATAACCACATCCTCATTACCATAAATAAGGACGACCCCAGACTATTTGATGTGTACAAACTTAATGTTGTCAGCGGAGAGCTTGAACTGGAAGCCCGCAATCCCGGCGATGTAAGCGGCTGGATGACCGACCATAACGGTAAAGTGCGCATAGCCATGGCCAATCGCAACGGACAAAATGTAGTTCTCTACCGGAACACCGACTCTGAACTATTTCGCCCGATCATGAGTATGGATTTCAGGACAGCCTTTATCCCCCTGCTCTTTGATTTCAAAAACAAAAAGATATACGTCAGCACCAACATCGACCGGGACAAGCAAGCTATCTACCTATTCAACCCGGAAACACAAAAGCTCGAACAACTGGTTTTCGAACACCCCGATGTTGATGTAACTCAACTCCTTTATTCCAAGAAGCGCAAAATTATTACCGGAACAGGCTTCTATACCGACAAACATCATTACGTATTTTTCGATGATGATCGTGAAGAATTGCAAAGTGAACTGGAATCAAGATTACCCGGCTATGAAGTGGTTGTGACTGATGCAGATAGAGACGAAACAAAATGCATAGTCCGCACATACTCTGACCGCAGCCTCGGAGCCGGATATATTTATGATGTAAAAAGCAAAAAGTTGGAAAAAATAACCGAAGTCAGCCCGTGGCTTGATAAATCTCAACTGTCTGAGATGAAACCTGTTTCCTTCATTTCCCGCGACGGCCTGACCATCCACGGCTACCTGACCCTGCCCAAAAACAAAAAAGCGGGAGGCTTGCCCGTACTCATTAATCCGCATGGCGGACCGTGGGCGCGCGACCACTGGGGGTTCAACCCTGAAACACAATTTCTGGCCAACCGGGGAATCGCGGTACTGCAAGTCAACTTCCGGGGTTCCACCGGATACGGACGCGAGTTCTGGGAAAAAGGATTCAAGCAATGGGGCCTGAACATGCAAAACGACCTCACTGACGCGGCCCACTGGCTGATTGACTTAGGTATTGCCGATCCCGAGCGGATTGCCATTTATGGCGGTTCATACGGCGGTTATGCCACCCTCGCCGGGCTGACCTTTACCCCGGATTTGTATGCCTGCGGCATCGACTACGTTGGTCCCTCCAACCTGTTCACCCTGCTGGAAACCCTGCCCCCGTACTGGGAAACGGAAAAGCTGGAATTTTACATCAAGGTCGGCGATCCGGTCCGCGACTACAAACTGCTGCGCAAAGTCTCCCCGGTTTTCCATGCGGACAAAATCAAGGCCCCGCTCTTTGTTGCTCAGGGAGCCAACGATCCAAGAGTTAAACAGGCGGAATCAGACCAAATAGTAAAAGCCCTGCGTGATCGCGGAGTGGCAGTGGAATACATGGTCAAGGATAACGAAGGCCACGGATTCCACAATCAGGAGAACCGTTTTGACTTCTATGAGGCTATGGAAATATTTTTGAATAAACATTTGTTGCAGTAGCCTTAAGCCACAACACCAATAAAAAACGCCGTGTTCATAATGAGCACGGCGTTTAAATTTTAATAGCAGATCAAGCTAACGTCGAAGCAACGAAATCCCTGAGATCTTATTGAAAGTCCGTACTGCAAAGGTATCGGTCATACCGGAAACATAATCCACAATCTTCTGGGTGTTTTCGTACACACTGCCCTTGTTTGACGGTGCATAAAGCTCAGGCAACAATTTAACTGATTTCTTGCACTTTGCACCAAGTTTACCCTTGGTATGAATCTCAATGACAATACGCCCCAGAAAATCAAGAATTTTCCAAAGCACTTCATAAGCAGCAGCTTCGGTTTCTATCACCTCAGTGGAATTGTAGACCTTTTCAATAGCGATCTTTTTAAGCCTGCTGAATTCTTCAGCCTTGCCGATCTCCTCGGTCAGACTGGAATTAAATTTCCCGGCTAGAATCTCCTGCTCATGCTCAAAAAAAACGTCGCAAGAACTGGTCACCAACGCATTGATGGTACAGGCCCGCAAATACTCAACCTGCTCCTTCCGGCCCGGTATTCCGTCAACCCGACTTTTAATGCCCTTGTCATTATCCAAAATAGCCATGAAAATTTCGTGCAATTCATCAAATGAAATAAGATCGAGACGGTGCCCGTCCTCAATATCGATAACGTGGTAGCAAATGTCATCCGCAGCCTCCACCAGATAAGCGAAGGGGTGGCGTACCCATTTTTTATCTTCCAGCTCGATCAACCCAAGATGTTCAGCCACTTCGGCATAAATTTCGGCCTCACTGGCGAAAACACCGAACTTCTTTTTATCTTTGATATGCCTGGAAACATAAGGATACTTGGTAAAAGCGGCCAAAGTAGCGCAGGTCAGCTGCATACCACCCTTACTGTAAGGACGTTGCAAGGCCAATATATTGCGCAAGCCCTGCGCATTGCCTTCAAACCAGATAAAATCGTTGCGCTGCTCTGCATCAACCATGGAACAAAGCTGTGCACCGATCTCAGAAGTCTGAAACCAATCCCGAATAACGTCCTCCCCGGAATGCCCGAAAGGCGGGTTGCCGATATCATGGGCAAGGCAGGCTGTCGCCACCACGGTTCCCGGTTCCGAAGAAATAAGGTCGAGCTCAGGATACTGTTCTACCAGCCGACTGCCGACCATATTCCCAAGGGAACGCCCCACGGAAGATGTTTCAAGACTATGAGTAAGCCGCGTGCGCACATAATCGCTACGTGAGAGCGGAAAGACTTGCGTCTTATCCTGCAATCTCCTGAAGGCAGATGAAAAGATTATGCGGTCAAAATCTCTCTGAAATTCACTGCGGTCTTTATCTATGTAATTTGATTTTTCTTTTCCGATTCTCTGCTTGCTGAGTAACTTATTCCACTGCATTTATATTTTATCCTTTAACTACTCATCGAAATACTTTTTCTTAATCCGGTCCAGAGTTCCGTCTGCGCGCATTGATTCAAAAGCAATATTAAACCGGTCGCGTAAAAATCCCAACTTACGTTTCTTGGAAAAAGCAACATGAACATCGCTGAGACTGAAAGGAGGACCAAGATTGCGAACCTGCCCTGCAACCCCCATCTTATGAATGGTATTCAATGATGAAAGAGTATCGCCGACATAAATATCAAATCGACCTTTAAGAAGCTTGGCAATATTCATTTCCGGTGAAACACCTACCTCAACCCGGGATGCAGGGACATCATTCTTTAGAAATGCATCTACGTCCTTGCCATAACTATAGCCACTTACTACTCCAAAAGAGAAATTCCTAAATTTATTTAAATCTTCATCATAAACAAGAGGAGAATCGTGACGCACAAAAAAAGAAATTTTTTCATCCCTCACAGGGACACTAAAAAACATTTTTTCAGCCCGCTCAGGAAGTTTCAATACCCCGAAAACTCCATCTGCATCTCCATACATTCCCATGTGCAAAGCACGCTTCCATGGGACAAGCATAATTTCAAGTTCTTCATCCATACGAAGAAAACATTCCTGCAAAAGTTCTATATCATATCCCCGCAGTGTCCCGTTACGACAGCACGAATACGGCTCATATTCCAAAGAAACAAGAGTAAACTTTTCCGCCCATGCAGAAGCTGTTGTCAAAAACAGTCCAGCACAGAAAAGCAATGTAACTAAGATTTCTTTAAATATTCTATTCCTCATATCTATTAGATTTACCTTAAACGAATAACTACTGCAATATATTCACAAAAAAACAAAAAAACCATTACGAACCTCTATAGGAAAACAACAACTTCAAAATCTTGCTCACCCTGTCTGAAAAAAGTTTTTCACCAAGCAACTTCCCGGCCACTTTCTTGTTCATTTCAGCAAGGGTTGGATATGGATGAATGGCCCCGGCGAGAGTTGCAAGGCCGACCTTGCCATTAACAGCCGCAACCCATTCGGAGAGCAATTCCCCGGCATGGACCGCAGCTATCTGGCAACCTATGGGCTTTTCACTATCATTAAGCAAAAGCTTGATCCGCCCCTGCCCTTCACCTTCTGCCAAAGCACGGTCACTGGACGAAAATTCCTCAATCACTGTCTTATACTTGATGCCTAAGTTCTGTGCTGCTTTTTCATTCATACCCACACTGGCAAGTTCCGGATCGGTGTAGGTACACCACGGCAACCATGTATAATCGGCCTTGCGTGGAATCCTAAACACAGCATTGGATATAACTATCCCGCCCTCATAACCTGCGGCGTGGGTAAAACGATACTTTCCAATCACATCCCCGGCAGCATAAATATTTGGAACCGATGTGCGCATACGTGCGTCCACCACAACTGACCCACGCTCAAGGTTTACGCCGAGGTCTTCCAATCCCAACCCGGCAGTATTGGATCGACGGCCCATGGCAACCAATAACTGACTGCCATTTACGGTAAGCACCTTACCACCGGACTCCAATTGTACTTCAATCCCGCCGCTATCAGTCTTGCAGACTTCATTAACCTTTGATCCGAGGATAAAACGCACACCATCATCCGTCATACCATCCATGACGTAACGAGCCATATCCTCATCTTCCCGACTCAAAATCTGATTGCTGCGCTGGATAACCGTGACCTTGCTTCCCAAACGCTGAAACGATTGGGCCATTTCAACGGCTATGGGACCACCACCGAGTACAACCAGTGATTCGGGCAATTCCGGTAACGAAAAGACATCCACATTAGTCAGATATGGAACTTCATCTAAGCCCTTTATAGAAGGAGCAGATGGAGAGGAACCTGTGGCAACCACCCATGAACGGGCGGATAAACTGCCGCCGTTCAGGGAAACAGAATGCGAATCAGCAAAACGGGCTTCGCCGAATCGAACCTCAACTCCCAAGGAATTGAACCGCTCCACGGAATCATGAACCTGAATTTTCGCTATGACCTCGTTGATACGGGCCACAATCTTTGCGTAATCTACCGGGGGCAGCTCAACCTCGGGCAGCCCGAAATCTCCGGCCCTCCCCATGAGATGACGCACCCGTGCGCTACGAATCAAGGTCTTGCTGGGCACACAACCAAAGTGCAGACAATCTCCGCCCAAATGGCCTTCTTTATCGATAAGCAAGACTTTTACGCCAAGTTGTGCGGCCCCGGCGGCAACAGTCAAACCTGCGGCGCCGCCACCGATCACACCGAGATCATAATCGTATTTTGACATATCATCTCCAGATTAAATATGCAGCACACCCCGCAAGGCGGCTCCGTAAAGTCCGCTTTCCTGATTATCGTTCAAAAATACGGGAATCTGTTTCAAGTAATCGCCCATGGAGCTGGAATCGAGAAATTCTTCTAAAAAGACAGGCTGTACAACCACAAAAGGATTTTTGGCTACAATACCCCCGGCAATGTACAGCCCTCCAGTGGCACAAACGCTGATAGCATAGTTACGGCAACAACGGGCAGTGAACCGGGAGTACCATTCGAGGGTTCTACCGCCCTGTTTCATCTTCTCAGCCACCTTACGCGGCTCAAGATCTTCTCCTGTCAGATAGAGGTGAAGCATATTCAGCCCGCGCCCTGTCAGCACCTCGTCACCGCAACAATAACTGATCTTGCGCTTGTCCATGACGAATTTGCAGAAATCAAGTTCTTCAGTGGTCTGGCAGGGAAAAGAAATATGCCCGGCTTCTGAGGGAACAGGTACATAGCCCAGTTCAGAAACAGGGACGGGTACCAATGCGCAATGCCCCAGCCCGGTTCCGGCACCGATAACCCCCACAGTTCCAATAGGTGAGATTTCAGCCTCATGAATGACCCGGCAGCCTTCCACCGCAGGAGTACGGCAAGCATAAGCCTGCGCCGCAAAATCATTAATCAACACAGCAGCACGGAAGCCATATTTTTTATAACCGGACCGGAAATCAACCTCCCAGTCCACATTTGTAACATTGCAATAGACACCGCCCACCACCGGACCGGCCACGGCTATAACCGTGACATCAAAATCGGACGGAAGGTAGGGAAAATCACTTTTAGCCAGCATTTCCATAAGATGATCAAAACTGCGGGCCTGTACACTGGAAAGCCAGACTGTTTCCTTCATGACCAGTTTATGGCCCGGCCCGGACTCAAATGCTGCAAATCTACTGTTTGTGCCACCGATATCAACGGCAAGAACAAGTCCCATTATCACAATCCCCTGCTCTGAAATTTTTAAATAGTTTCCAAACAAACTGACTGTAATTCTAATACATTCATAAGAATAAATAAATGCGAACAATACAGATTTCATTGGATGTCAGAAATCAGACACGAAAAGGCCCGGTACGGACTGCCCGCTTAGGGACGCCGCACCGAGCCGCATATTCAATTATGACTTGGAGATCTATACTTTGCGCCTATGAAGCCTTGGCCTTTACTAAAGGAACTTCATGCAGAATCTTGTCCTTGGACTTCTTCTCGTCTTTACGCATCTTGATATACTTGCGGGTGATGTTCCTCAAGGCTTCAGTCTTTTCTTCGCGGTCATCAGCATCAAGAAATGCACCAAGCTTTCTTTCCAACTTATAGGGATTCTGTTCTTTCTTGATAGCGATAACACCGTCGAGGATCATCTTCTGGTTAATCAGCTCATTACGGGTCCGGCAGCGCACGGTTTCGGCCATGGGCGCGAAAATCATGTTGCTGAAAATTACACCGTAAAGAGTTGAAATAAAGGCCACCGGAATATGTTTAAGAATCATTGCCGGATTATCTATGCCCATGAGCAGACCGATCAGTCCGATTACGGACCCGGCCACACCAAAGGCAGGAGCAAAGCGGGCCATGGACTGGAAAACACGCTCGGATTCACCGCGACGCATGTTGAAAAATGACATTTCAGTCTTCAGGCAATCTTTAATTTCATCTTCTTCAAAATTATCCACCAGCAGCATGAGAGCATTGCGCAAAAATGAAATTGTAGTTTTCTCGCCAGCTTTTTCAAGGGAAAGCATACCGTCCATCTTAGAACGCACACTTAGGTCCAGCAGAGTTTCCACAATCTCTTCGTGAGTTGTAAGGCGGTTGGAATAAGTATTCTGAACCACCCGAAAAGCCTCACGCAGTTGCTCCACCGGATAACTGAGCAGCACCGCAACAGCAAGACCGGAAAGAACAATGGCAAGGGCTGCGCCATTCCAGTAAAGGGCTATTCCACCGCTGAGCCAAAAACTGGCTCCGAAAACTGCTAAAGCGACGATGACACCAATTAAATTTTTCTTATTCATTATAGACCTCCTTACTGGGCATTAACATCGGTATTAATGACTACTATCTCAACCCTGCGGTTGTTGCCTTCCACCTTACCCATATCTCCGGGCAATTCCGGGGCCACACCACCTCGTCCACTAACTATGATGCGGACCGGGTCAATTGATTTTTCATTGATGAGATACTCAGCAACCTGAGCGGCGCGCCTTGCGGAAAGCTCAAAAGCACTCTTCTTGCCGACCTTGGAAGCATCAGATTCATCGGTGTGCCCGATGATATGAATGGCATGTTTGCTGGTTTTGAGAACCTCGGCTACCTCGGCAAGATATTGGCGGGTCTTGTCTTCAAAACCGTTCTGTCCGGGAGCAAAAAAAGCATTGCCACGCATGATAATTTTCAGTTCGCCTTCTTCCTCTTTCATGCTCACGGCCCCGTCATCACTACGATAAAGTACATCTTCAGGAGTCAGAACCACTCTGGCGGAACTGGACATGGCCTCGCGGTGAAATGATATCATTTCAATAAGTTCATCCGCAGGATTCACCGCAACCTGCGACTGGGCATTACCCTCAAATATGACTTTGATATTTTCCTTGGACTGACTGTAAATGAACAGGACCACAAAGAGGACGAACATAACCATCATCAGGTCGGACCACGGAACCGCCCAACCATTCATGCCGGAAGTATCCGCATCCCCGGAATTAAAATCCATAAGGTCAAGTTCACATTTCAGTTCATCGAATTTCATACCATGCTCCATCGTCTGATGAGTTCGGGATTTAGCCCGTAGTTCTCTTTCGATCTATGAAGCAAGGGTAATGCCAATCGCTGTAACAGTGTATATTACAGGGGCTAAGAAAGGATATTTTTACTTAAGGAAAGGATAAAAATTGAAAACGTCAAAAAGAGGACATAAACGAATGGTCCGAAAAAAAAGACGATTTCCGAATTTGGAAACCGTCTTTTAATAATTCTAAATATGGCTAGCCGCTACAGGTCGATGCACAAGCCATCCTGTGCCATGATTATGTTTCCGGGCCTGAACTCGGCAAGCTGGGAAAATTCCTTTGTATCTTCCAGAAATTTCTGGAGCTGAAAATCATCCAACACCGGTTCCTGATGAAAAAGGCAGAGAGTCTTAACCTTGGCCATACCGGAAAGTTCTACGGCAATAATATTATTGGAATGCCCCCAATCCTCCTTGATGGAGTTGGCCTCAGCAAATGAGTACTGGGCATCCATGATCAGCAAGTCGGCTTCCTTGAAGAACTCTACAAACCCTTTATCCGCTAGGGCCGTGGCACTTTTATGCTCACAATCGGTAGAATAAACAGCAGATTTGCCATCTTTTTCAAAACGGTATCCAAAAGAACCACCTGGATGATACTGAGCCTTAACCTCAACGTTGACCCCGGCAACTTCCAGCTTCTGCCCGGTCTTCAGACGGGTAAAATCGAACTCAGCAGATAAATTATCAAAATGAACCGGAAAACATGGTTCACTTTGCTGACCGCGCAGAACTTTTTCAATACCGGGATGTCCGCCATAGAATGAAATCTTATTACCGGGAATGTAGGCAGGAACAAAAAAAGGAAAACCCTGAACATGATCCCAATGCAGGTGGGACATAAAAATATGAAAATGTGCACCCGGCGCACCCATGCGATCGGCCATGACTTTATTGCCTAAATCGCGCAGCCCTGTCCCGCAATCGCAGATGATATAATCATCCCCCTGCCCTTCAACCTGAATGCACGGGGTATTGGTTCCGTAGGAACCGCGAACAGGAAAAGGAAGCTCATTATCAATGAAATGATCAAGATCGGTAGTTGAATCAATACCTTTCTCAACAGCAATTTCAAGCGCAGCCTTGACTTTGGCTCTAGCCCTTTCGGCATTAAATGTGGCAGACAGGGAACCTCGCGCTCCCCAGATGCAAACCTTCATTAATCACTCCTGTTCAGTAATTTTTAGATTATTACATTTAGAAGCACAAAAGAGCAACAAAAGCATACAAAAAATAACATAACAGCTTCAATCAGCATTCACTTTTGCTAATTTTCAAACTATCAATAAAATAAAGATTGAGCATAAAGCCATTTAAAAAAATAAATATCTATAAAAGGATTCATTGTGAGCATATACAAAACAACAAGACAGCTGGTACTTGGATCAGGCTCCCCACGCCGTAAAGACCTGTTGCAATCCGCTGGTCTGGAATTCGAAATCAAGCCCGCAACCTGCGACGAGCCAGCCCCCTCTCCCGGGCAAGCCCCTGAAAATTACGCCATAAAAATGGCGGAACTTAAAGCCGAAAACGTAGCCGCAAGTAATCCCTCAGCTTACGTGCTAGGTTCTGATACCATTGTCGTTCGCGACCAAGACATCCTCGGCAAGCCCGTGGATCGCGAGGAGGCCTATCAGATGGTTAAATCCCTCTGCGGCCGCAAGCACAAAGTCATCAGCGGCTGCGCACTAATCTCGCCGGAAGGGGAAAAGATCAGCTACGCAGTTTCCACGGAAGTGGAATTCATAGACTTCAACGAAGCAGCAGTACGAACCTACGCCGCCACCGGAGAACCGGACGATAAAGCCGGAGCATACGCAATTCAAGGACAGGGAGCATTTCTAGTCAAAGGGATCAGCGGGTCATATACCAATGTAGTAGGACTGCCGCTGGCGCGGGTGATTGAGAGCTTGGTAGAATGGGGTGTGGTTGTTACGGAGGAGGATCTTCACTCATGACGTATATAAATACCATCCCAGAGATCAACACCTTTCTAGACGGTGCAGACCATGTTGACATTAAGCATGTTGATTCAGTCAAACCTATGCGTGAATTCATCGCCGCAGCCATATCCTACATGCCTGCTTGGATGGTGGCACTTTACAAAGTTAGAGCTGTGTTTGTCCGGATGCTAGGCTTGAAACAAGGCGGCTATCCCGGTGCCGAAAAGGTCACCCCAGAGGAAATCACCTTTACACCCGGAAACATGAACAGTTTCTTCAAGGTGGAGGGCGGTGAAGGAGGACGCTACTGGATAGCCGGCGCAACAGAAAAGCACCTCTCAGGGTACCTTGTCGTAGTTGTAGAGCCGTTACCTGACGAAATGAAGCGGTTCCATATGGCGACCATCGTGTATTATCGCCATTGGACGGGTAGAGTATATTTCAACATCATACGTCCGTTTCATCATGTGGTTGCATGGGCCATGATGCGCCATGCAGCTAGATAGCCGCCTGATAAGGCGTACCCACGTGAGAAGAATTACGATGCGCTGTCAGGATTATCCAACGAAATTGATATAAGAGAAAACAATATGATGAAAATGGAAATTAAATGGCAACGTTTGGTAAATGACGCTGGCGAGACCTGCGAACGTTGCTCGTGTACAGGAGAAGCTACTAAAGCTGCCTTTGAGAAGCTAAAGCTTTGCCTGCATGAAATTGGAATAAAAATACAACTCGAAATAATCAGTATTGATCAAAAGGATTTTTTTGCTAACCCAATTGATTCCAACAGAATATTGATCGACGGAACTCCTATTGAAAAATGGCTTGGCGGCACAACCGATACTAGCAGATGTTGTGGACCATGCGGAGACTCTGAATGCCGAACCATTGCTATTGACGGGCAATCCTATGAAGCAATCCCAGAACAACTCATAATTCGGGCTGTTCTCTTAGCAGCAGCTGATAAATATAAGACCGAGCAACTTCTTGATGACTTTCGCCAATGATCGAAAGCTCGGTGAAATGGGATATTGCTACTGTGGGGAATTAGAAGAGAGGATAACAATGAATAACTACGAAAAAGAACTCAGCAATTATCTGAAACGTTATATCCAGTCTGCAAAACATATGATATTTGAACAATCCTGCCATAGCGTCGCAGAAGCAGCCTTGGCTGCAAATGCAACGCCTGAAGAGTTAGTAAAAAGCATATGCATGGTCGGCATGGACGATACATTCATAGTCGCCATAGTTCGCGGAACGGACCGGGCAAGCACATCTAGAGTAGGCAAGGCGCTTGGGACAGACAGACCGCGCTTGGCGACTCCAGAAGAAATTCTTACACACACCAAGTTCCCTTGTGGAGGAACACCCTCATTTGGATATTCTGCCACATTTTTGGTTGATACCAAGGTGGCGGAAGGAGAATCGCTAATAACAGGAGGTGGGTCTGAAAATTCGTTAGTAAAAGTCGATACAAAGGATATGTTGCGCGCAAATAATGGAAGGATTGTGAGAGTAAGAAAATAAGACTGATCAAGACCGGAGACACACAACACAACTCCCAACATAACAACGATCCCCCCGCAGCTAGAGCAGTTACAGATCGAAACCCATCATCAAGGTCGTCGGTCTACCCTTGCCCATAAGACACCCTCAGAAGACCAACCTTCGCTATATTTGACCGGTACAGAATAGGGGAAACCGTCAAAGGCTGTAGTTAAATCCTGCTCCAACAACCACCGAATATTTGGCTCTTTTCCTCCCTTTTTGAAAAGGTTTGGCAAAAATAGTCAGGCACTGTCCGCTTTGCGCAGCTATTCTTCAAGAGTAGCTGTTAATCTTAAAGCAAAGTGAGACGTGAAATGAATGCTAAACCTATTTCCCTAAAAAATTTAATCCGCCGTTTCTGGCGTAAGACATTGTTGACATGGATATTTGTTCTAGTGGAGGGAATAACGCTTGTCCTGATGCCTATGGTTATCGGCTGGGCCGTTGATGGATTGATGGCCGATGATTTTACCGGGATTTACCAATTAGCCGGACTGTGCCTAATCCTGTTGCTGGCCGGTGCAGGTCGAAGATTTTATGACACGCGGGCCTATGCAAAGATTTTCAATATAGTTGCTAACGAGCTTGTACAGAATGAATATGGTAAAAAATCCGGAGTTTCGAAGATCACTGCTCGGACCAATCTCTTTATAGAATTTATACATTTCCTTGAAGATTCCATCCCGGAAATAATTCAGCAGATCATAACTCTAATTGGAATTTTGTTCATAATCGTTTTTATTGATTGGAAAATATTTTTAGCCTGTCTTGCAAGCGTCATGGTGACGGCTTTGATCTATGTTCTCAGCGAAAAGCGGCTTTTTCGTTTAAACAAGGGCAGTAACGATGAGTTTGAACAACAGGTCGATATTATTACTAGGGCCAGCGGGCCGGAGATCCGGGCTCATTTTAAGAAACTGACCATATGGGATATCCGGATGTCCGATCTTGAAACACTCAATTTTTCAGGTATCTGGATTGCGCTTTCCGCGGTAATGCTATTCACAATTACCAGTTCTGTTTCAGCAGGATTAACCTTCGGGCAGGTACTGGCAATGGTAATGTACGTCTTCGAATTCATAGAATGCATCATGTTTTTCCCCTTTTTCTATCAGGAGGCAGTGCGACTCCGAGAGATCGGTATACGCTTGGCTGCGACGTGATTTTTACTCCACATCAGTGAGGCAAGTCGGGGCAATGTTTTGCCTCCCCCTTGCGTTCGTGATGGTATACTACTCGCTAGCCCGAAAGACATATCCCGCTTCCATTATTGGACAACTGGAATGGTTAGTAACACAGATGAACTGAGCAATGTATTCAACAGAAGATACTTTAATAAAAAATTAAATCATGGATTTAAACGCCTACAAAGAATTTCGCAGCCTCTTTCATTAATAATGATTGATATTGATTATTTTAAACAATTCAACGACACTTATGGTAACCAGACTGGAGATAATTGCATTACAACTGTTGCTGCTGTTCTAAAAAAACAAACTATACGAGGAAATATTAATGACGAGCCTAAGCCGAACTCTTCGAATTTCATTATTCTTTGTTTTCACACTGCTACTGGTACCTAATGGAAATGCAATTGCCGAAAGTAAAATTGGAGAGGCAGTCGAATACATGTGCTGCAAACAGTATGATTTACCGAAAGGTTCGTATAAAGATTCATGCTGGAATATCAAATGGACAATCCCAGGCGTGAAGTATGAAGGTGGAAAACTAACCCATTGCAGCGACAAATTCATTGCAAGATGTAAATCTGAAACACCGACTGAAACAGGAAGATACTCTCGCCTTAATGGCATCCCATGCAGCAAAGTCATTGAATGTAACTTTCGGCTTAAAAATGTTGATGGAAGACTGGAGTGCGAATAAAATCAGCTCGAAAAGTTTATCAAAAAGTATTTAATACAATGGGACAGTGACTAAATAATCACTGTCCCTTTTTCATTCTCAACGCGACAAACTAATTCTGATAGGGCCCGGTGGTAGATAGCAATTCATAGCTGTGACTGAATTTCAACGATATTAATGAAATGGAAAACTAGATATTAAGCAGAATTAAAAAACTCCAAATGCAAGATTAATCTGCATCGCCCAAGGTGTTCAAATCGCACCCGACAATAGCTTTTAAATTTCGGGTGACCTTTTCAGGACTCCAATCCCACCATGCAATTCGAAGTAATTCAGAAACTGTATCTTCATCAAACCTAGGTCGAATAAGTTTGGCCGGATTCCCGGCAATTATGCTGTAAGGGGGAAAATCTTTTGTAACCACAGATTTTGCCCCGACAACACATCCATGCCCAAGATTGACGCCGGGAAGAATTGTAGCATCGTAACCGATCCATACATCATTTCCAATGCAGGTATCTTTTGCGGCTGGCGTAAGTTCAGGATCAGCCATTCCCTCTTCCCAACCTGAACCGAAAATAAAAAACGGGTATGTTGAAAATGCTTCAAGAGCATGGTTTCCACCGTTCATGAGAAAAGTGGTATTCCTAGCTATTGAACAGTATTTTCCGATAATGAGCTTGTCTCCAATAAAATCAAAATGATAGAGAATATTTTCAAAAAACAGCTCAGCCCCTTCAGGATCATCATAATAGGTATAATCACCAATGATTACGTTGGGGTTGGTGCAATAATTCTTGATGTAGGAAACCTGCGGGAATCCTTGCATGGGATGTTTTATATTCGGGTTTGGTCCGTTCATAAGTTGTTCAATAAATCAATCCAGACCCGAGAACAACCACCAACATTACTCATAACTCAATCTAATAGATCAAAATAATCCCCAACAAAGATTCGGCTATCACAGTCAGCCCCAGACTCTGGAGCACCTCTTGCCTTATATTAATTCGTGATTATTATGGCTGTAACTCAATCACAGGGAGAAAATAATGATCAGCTACGAATTCTTACTTACTGCACTTGTTGTTGTACTTATGCCCGGAACCGGTGTAATTTACACTGTTTCAAATGGCTTGTTCCTTGGAAAAAAAGCGAGCCTGACTGCGGCGGCTGGCTGCACTGCCGGAATAATCCCCCACCTGACAGCATCCGTGCTCGGCTTATCGGCAATCCTGCATATGAGCGCACTCGCATTTCAATTGATGAAATTTGCCGGAGCTGCCTACCTACTCTACCTTGCATGGGCGACTTGGAAAGACACAGGAGGCTTAAGCTTCAACAATCCCGGCGAAGATAAAAAGATCCAACTGTGGCAGATTGCGAAACGAGGATTCCTCATAAACATCCTCAACCCTAAACTATCCATATTCTTTCTCGCTTTTCTGCCTCTTTTCGTACCGCAGGAAACAAGCTCCCCCACTCTGCACATGGTTGTTTTGAGTCTTATTTTCATGGCCATGACCTTGATTGTTTTCATAGGCTACGGTCTTTGCGCCACTGGCGTACGTAATCAGGTAATGTCTTCACCAAGCATTATCCACTGGTTGCAAAGATCATTTGCGGTCATCTTTGCCGCTCTCGGACTGAAGCTGGCTACAGCGGAACAATAAGAAAAAGTGTCTATTTTAACGGTACTTATCGTAAATTCTCTTGATAGTACCGTCATTTAAAAACTTATCGATAGCTTTATTGAAACGCGGAACCGCATCTTTTTTGCTGGGATGAAAACGGATCATCATCTCAGGTGAATCGTAGGGTTTGCTGACTGCTAGTTTACCTTTCAGGCCTTGCTCCTTTATCTGGTAAAGGGCAAAATCCCTATTCATAAGAGCCTGATCCAAACGCCCGGCCAATAGTAACTGGACGAGCTTATTTTCATTTTCCAGAAGATGAGAATTGATCCGACTATCAGCAAAATAAGGGCTGTAAACAGGGTAGTAATAGCCTCGGACAACTCCCATTGTCTTTCCAAACAAATCTTTTGGAGTAACATCAGGAATCGCCTTAGTGATCCTGAACAGGACAATAGAATCAGATACGGCGAACGGCTTGCTAAAAACCCCAAGGACCTTTGAAGACTGTCTCCAAACAGGATTAGACATGGGTTCAATATCTATTTCCCCGGCTTCAAATTTACGCTGAGAACGATTAAAAGGACAGCGCACGAATTCAATCGTATCTCCGGTCTCTTGGGCAAAGGCATCAAACACATCCTTTACAATACCCGCTCTGGAGTCGCCTTCGTTAAAATAATATGGGGGAAACGCCCCCTCATGAAGCATGACACGAAGGGTTTCCGCAGCACTCACATTAACAAAAACAAAACCTATTAAAAATAACACTGCGAAAAAACGAATCGCCATCTGCTTCATTTTTTGCTACCCCCATTGAAGATCACACTTAAAATATAATTTTAAATGCCCTATACATTAGAATCGATTTTAAAACAACAACAATACACCAAACAAAAGCAACCGTGTCATTTTTAACACATAAAGATTCCCCAAGTCCCTCAAGGACAACCCACATGCCGAAACAACAGGATAATCAAAAATGATCTTTATCGCTATCCTGCTGCTGGGAATCCCATTTGTACTAATCACCCGCCTCTACTGCACCAAGTGTGAAAACATTTGGTGGGGCTAGAAATAAGGAAAGAAACATGCCATCAATAGACCTTTCACATACCATTAAAAACGGCATGCCCGTATTTCCCGGCACAGAAACGCCCACCATTGAAGAAGTATTCTCCCATGAAGTACACGGATTTAGGGAGCACAGATTGAACATTTTCTCTCACGTGGGAACCCACATTGACGCACCGAACCATATGATCGCCGGTGGTGAAACCCTCGATCAAATGGAAATAAACCGCTTCATAGGACCGGGAATCTGCATTGACTGCACCCACAGGAATTCTGGTTCACCTATAATCAACATTGATGACCTAATTCCATATGAAGCCGAAATAAGTGAATGCGATTTCGTCCTGCTGAACACCGGCTGGTACAGGAACTGGGGTAAAACAGAATACTTCACCCACTACCCGACCCTTAATGCCGAAGCCGCTCGCTGGCTGCTGGATTTCGACCTAAAGGGTGTGGGCGTAGATGTAATCTCCATAGATTCGGCAGAAGCCAGTGGTTATGAAGTGCATTCGATCCTGCTTGAGCAAGGCACAATAATTATTGAGAATCTCAACAAACTACACCTTCTGCCTGACGAAGGCTTTCTCTTTTCCTGCCTGCCTCTTAAATTTGAAAATGCTGACGGCTCCCCGGTCAGGGCTATTGCCACATACTAACAAAAGAGTATGTATATTTAGGACTTACCGCTACAACAATAAAAAATTAAAAACCATGCTACCCCACCCTGAAAACCCCTACCCCTACCCGAAAACCCTACCCTCAAATACAGTCCAAATCACTTAAAATACGGACTTTAGCCCGTTTACAGCGACCCCTCCCAACCACATAATGTAGTTGAAGAGAGCGAGACTTTAGTTTGCAAAGTCTGCATCAAGGAGGATAAAAAAAATGAGCTACGAAACAATCACAAAAGTTACCCAGGATATTGTTCTTGAAGGAACCAAACCAGCTAAAGAAGTGGCCTTGTCCATCGGCAAGCCTTACTCAACGCTGCTGCGGGAAATCAATCCTTTTGATAACAACGCTAAGCTCGGAGCCGGCACTTTGATGGACATCCTCAAAACAACCAAGGAAACAAAACCCCTTGAATTTATTGCCGAGTCCATAGGATATACCCTCAAGCCCCGCGTAAATTAAGCACATAAGAACATGCACCTTATAAGATAAGGCAGTATTCATAATGAATACTGCCTTATCTCGTTCTGGACTTTTAGCAACTTTACACCGATACTGGGTCACATGAAAAAAGTCAGTATTAACCTTACGCATGTGGCGACTCTCGGCCCTGTGGGACACCTGCCCAAGGCCCCGGGCACATGGGGATCAGCCGCAGCCCTTATTACCGCACCGTTTTTGTTTCTGCCCTTTCAACTCCCAGTCAGAATCCTGATTCTGGGGTTGATTTTTTATTTTGGAGCCAAAGCATGCACAGCAGCAGAGAAGCAGCTTGGAGAAAAAGATCCCAGCAGCGTTGTCATTGATGAATTGCTGGGACAGTGGCTGGTTTTCCTGCCATTTTCCGCCGTTGTAGATTGGCACCTGATTGTGGGCTTTGTCCTCTTCAGAATCTTCGATATCGCCAAACCCTTCCCCATCAAGCAGTCTGAAAACTGGTTAAAAGAAGGATGGGGAGTTATGATTGATGATGCCTTTGCAGGGCTATATGCCATGCTCGGACTCTGGCTGATTCGTTATTTAACCTAACCGACCGGATTCATTCCAGCTAAAAAAATCCCCGGCTTCCGTCACGGAAACCGGGGATTTTCTTTGCTTTTCACCAAATCTAATAAGTCAGACGGAACTGGGCTCTTCTGTTCTTGGCCCATGCAGTTTCGTTTTGACCGGGATCAACGGGATCCTCTTCACCAAAGCTGACAATACTCAATCTCTCAGGGGCCACTCCAAGCAGGATGAGGAATTCATACGCTGCACGGGCACGGCGCTCACCAAGAGCGAGGTTGTACTCTTCAGTTCCGCGATCATCGCAGTATCCTTCGATGACCATGGTCACGTTATCGTACTTCTTGAGAATTTCAGCCTTCTGCTGGAGCAGGGGACGGTATTCCTGTTTGATTTCAAAAGAGTCGAAATCAAAATGAACCATATTGCCAAGCTCTACAACAGCATCGTCAAAAACTTTTTTAGCGGCAGTAGCCTGACGCTCTTCTTCAAGAGCCTGTTCCTGAAGGGCTTTCTCCCTTTCAAGACGGGCCTGCTCTTCGTTATCCAGCTGTTCCTTGTTCTGCTGCTCGGCCATTCTTTCCTCTACAGCAGGGCTGGCCGAGGAAGACTCGACACGCTTCTTGGAACAACCGGTGCCGAGGCCGGCAATCAACATGAATACTACACACAAAACTATCGCTCTAGCTCTCATTTGCCCTCCTGAATAAGGAACTTTAAAGGACAGGAGTTTGTCCACACGCTAAGATACAATACACTAACTTAGACTTTCAATACAACGACCCTAAAGTGTTTTGTGAAAAAATCAAGTCATGCCTGCAACAAAACGGTTAAATCACTCCTCAATTTACGATTTATGGGCCTTACCCCATGCCGGGGCCTTTGCAACACCGTTTCCGGTAGGAACCAGCATAGCCGGGTCACCATGCCGTGTGGTCAGATAAATCTTATACTTGCCGTTTCTGCTGGAAGAGAAAGCAACAAAATAACCGTCCGGTCCGAATGCCGGGTCTTCATCATTACCGGGACCGAAAGTAAGCTGCCTCTCCCGTCCGCTCTTGAGGTCATGCACAAAAATGCGATGCCCCAAAGGAGTCTGGCGGGAAAAAGCCACATAACGCCCGTCTGGACTGATGGTCGGGTTGGTATTGTATTTACCTTCCGTGGTCACACGGGTGACAACACCACTATTCATATCCAACAAAAAAATATGAGGATTGCCGAACCGCGCGGAAGTGAAAACCATCTTTTCCCCGGTTCGGTCAAAATCAGGCGAAACTTCAATAGCCCAACTTTTTGCAAGGGCCTTCTTGGGCTTATAATTTCCGTTAATCAGGAAGATATCGGAATTACCATTCATGGTCAGGGTCGCGGCCATATTTCCGTCAGGAAGAAATTCAGGACCGATCACGGTATTCCCCGGAAAACTTTTCTGATCAATCTTTCCAGTGGCCCGATCCCAGACACAAAGCAGGTGCTGGCGTGATCCCAATCGAGTAAAGACAAGTTTATCGCCTTTGGGTGACCAGTTGGGACTCAGGTTAATCCCGCCAAGTGAGCTGATCTGCCTGAGATTGCGGCCTTGCGGGCTGACCGTGTAAATTTCCTTGTTCTTGCCCTGTTTGCGCACAAAGGCGATGGAGGACTCAAAAAATCCATCCCGCCCGGTAAGAATACGCATCAAATGCGAACAAAAACGGTCTGCAATACGGGGCAGCATCTCCTCGGTAACCATGGAATACTTCTTACCCAGAATGGTGCGCCCATTAAAAGTTCCGATACAGCGCAGGAGCAGATTTTTCTCACCGTTAGGCCGGATCTCCCATCCCATAGTCAGGGCAAGATCAACCTTGGAAAGACGCAAAGGTTTGATATCGATATCCCCGGGACGAACTCCGCGAGACGGATCACCGCCCAGAATATCGGTAATAGGCACAATGTTAAGGAACGGCAGGAAGGCAAGATCTTTGGCAAGATCCTTACCGAAAGTCCCGGCCTCGGCGGGCAGGGGCAGATCCTTATCTTTGGAACCTTTGTACTTTCCTTCAGGCACGGTTTTGGGCGGCAGCAGGATGATATTCACCTTGCGTTGCCCGGGACCGTAGATGTCCACGGTAAGAGTATCCGCAGCAAAAAGATTCCCGGCAGTCAGAAGCATAAGCAACATAACAACCAGCAATCCGAGTGTGGATTCTTTTATACTCAACTTAATATTTTTCATAATTATAAAACCTGCTCTACTGATCAAGATCATGCAGGTTGAAGTTTACAATGAGGTTTCTGATGGAGGTTCCCGGAGGCTTGGGAAGCACTTCAGTATCCCGTAAGGCGGTCAACACCGAATCATCAAAATCAACATTGCCCGATGAATCCAGCAGCTTGATACTGCTGATTTCACCACTGGATTTCAACTGAATTTGTACGCGGGCCATTAGATTCTGCTTTTGCCCAAAAACCGGGTATCTCCAATTCTTGCGAACCGCTTCCTTAACAATGGAAGCGTACACCTGAACCAGCCCCGAAGCACCGGAAGTTCCGTCAGCGTGTCCGGTTACCGCAGTTTGCTTTGCGCTCTTTGTAAGTGAAGCAAGATCACTGAGAACAGCTTGTCGTTCATCTTTTTCCTGTTTTTTCACTATGCTGGTAAGTGAAGCGAGGTCGGCAGCAAGGGCATCCTCAGCAGAAATCTCTGGTTTCTTCACCACCTTTTTCGTTTCTGTCTTTTTAGGTGGAGTCTTTTTAACCACTTTTTTCTTGGCCGGAGTTTTCTTCTCTACTGGCTTTTCAGCCTTTTTCTCCGGTTTCTTCTTGGTTGTAGTCTTTACTTTCTTGGATGAAATTTTCTTTGTTTCCGGCTTCGGTTTAGGCTTAGGCTTGGGAGCAGGTTTTGGCGCCGGAGCCTTGGCAGTTTCCGGCTTAGCCTTGGGCACAACTTTCGGTTTGGCTTCAGGAATGGCAATAGCATTCGGCTTGGCAAGTTTAGCGGAAGCTTTCGGTGCGGGAGCTTTTTTTAAAACCGGAGCAGCAGGCAGAGGGGCAAGGCTAACCAGGTCAACCTTGTAAACGGGCATATCGAGAGAGATCTTCACCGGAGGCGAGACTGACCACGTCAGGGCTAAAATGACCAGACCCACATGAAGCAGTAAAGATATGAAAAGGCCGAGGATTTTCATCAATAAATTCGCCTGTGATATTCCTTAACTATTTCTTTTTCTTTTGAACAGGTTCAGCCACTACGCCCATCCTGTCTATTCCGGCGGCCTTGATTTCGCCCATGACTTTAACCACTTCGCCGTAAGCAACATTCTTGTCCGCGCGCAGGAAAAGCATCTTATTCTGCTTCTTAACAAGCTTTTCAAGATGAGACTGTAATTCGTCAAAGCCCACCTTATACTCATCAAGATAAATTTCACCCTTGTCATTTATAGACAACACAAGGTGCTCGTTATCCTGCGGCAGTGAACGCACGGTGCGGGTTTGCGGCAGATCAACCTCTACTCCCTGCGTCATCAGCGGAGCAGTGACCATAAAGATGATCAGCAGCACCAGCATAACGTCAACAAAGGGAGTCACGTTGATTTCAGCCAGCATGCCCCGGTTATTGGTGGAAATACCCATAGCCTACTCCTCTGAGGAACTTTTGCCGGAAGGCTCAACCCATGAGACTTCGCGTTCAACACGGTTGAGGAAGGTACCCGCGAAGTTAACCAACTCGGTCTCAATTCCGTTCAACACTCCGAGAAAAAAGTTATAAAAAATTGTTGCCGGAATAGCGACAGCAAGACCGATGGCGGTAGCTACCAGAGCTTCGGAAATACCGGGAGCAACAGCAGACAGCGCAGCAGACTTGGCAGAACCGATGGCATGGAAGGAATTCATGATCCCCCAGACAGTACCGAACAATCCGATAAACGGTGCACCGTTGGCACAAGTTGCCAAAAAAGAAAGAGAGGTTGTCAGTTTCTTCAATTCGGAGCTGACCTTGCGGCGCAGGATACGACGCAGAGTATCTTTGATCAGGCGACGTTTATGGCTGGCACTGACTGCGGATTTTTCCAACACACGGTATTCCTTTACCGCTGCGGTTCCGATACGATTCAAAGGGGAAGATTCAGTCTTGCTGATTTCGGTCAGCCCGGAAGAAAGAGAATCAGCCTCTTCCATGATCTTATTACCCTTGAGAATCAGAGTACGTGCCCGGCCAAGAGAAATAAGTTTCCAAAAGATGATTGTCCAGCTCCAGAGAGACATGCCCGCCAGCAGGCAGAGTACGCCCTTGACCACAATTGTGGCCTGATCGAGCATCGCGAATATTCCGCCCTGTGGTAAAAAATCCATACTGCACCGCACCTTTGTTTTGCCGTACGCCATCAGACGTACGGCATTTAGATGAAATTATTTTAGCTTAAGCTCTGCACAATGGCAGGCAGAACCTCTTCCGCCGCGCCCTGAATAAACACATCGCTAAATGATGTGTAGGCGGACGGAGCCTTGTTTATCTCGATAATACTGCCACCCGCTTCCTGTATACGGGGCGGAATGAGACTGGCGGGGACAACGTCCCCGGAAGTTCCGGCAACAATGACCAGATCAGACTGATCAGCAAGCTCAAAGGCTGCCTTGTAGGCTTCAGAAGGAATCTGTTCTCCATAGAAAACCAGATCCGGCCTGACCACCCCGGAACAATGCGGACATCTCACCGGAAGTTCGACTCCGGCTTCAATCTGCTCGGCAGGGAATGGAGCAAAACACTCCATGCAATAAAAATCACTGCAATTGCCATGAAATTCAATCACGTTCACGGACCCGGCACGCTGATGTAACCCGTCAATATTCTGGGTGATCACACCTTGCAAATATCCGTCTTTTTCCAGCTGGGCCAGCCCCCGGTGTCCTGCATTGGGTTCGGCACCTTTAAGCATGGAATCCGCTTCCAGCAGAAATTTCCAAACTGTAACCGGATCAGACTGCAAAGCCCGGATGGATGCGACCTTTTCAGGATCGTGTTTGGACCACAACCCGCCCGGACTACGAAAATCCGGTATGCCGCTGGCAACGGACATCCCAGCCCCGGTCAAGGCAACAGCGCAACGTGCTTTTTTTATAAGCTGCACCGCCTGTTCTATCCCGGATTTAAGGTTGCCCATATACCACCTAGGAACGTTTCATTATTTTCTGGACCAATTCGCGAGAATTTTCCTCAGCTTGTGCATACTCTTCAATGCTTAATCCTGCGCCTAGGGCAACCTTACGACGCATTTCCAATCCGACAAGATCGCCGGGAGCATGCGCATCATTATTGATGACCAGCTTGGCCCCGTGCTTACGCGCGAGAGCTGCCACATGCCCGTTGGTCAGGCTATGTCCTTTGCGGGTGGTAATCTCCAAGTAGACACCATATTCAGCGGCAAGTTTAACTTCCACATCAGTAATCATGCCGGGATGAGCCAATACGTCAACTTTAGCTTCAATAGCGGCAAGATTTGTCCCTTCCGCAACCGGTTCCACAATTGTTTCTCCATGACAGACCACAATCTGGGCACCGGCTTTACGGGCATATTCAGTCATGTCTCCGATCAGTCCCGGAGGAACATGAGTCAATTCCACTCCGGCAAAGACGTCAATATCAAAATAATGGCCATGTTTCTTGGCAAACCTGCGAACATTTTCAAGAATGATATCAATATTACTGGAATCGGCATGATCAGTCATTGCCAGTGCGCGGTAGCCCGCAACCTTGGCCCGTCTAGCCAGTTCCGCAGGAATAAGCTCCCCGTCGCTGAACACAGTATGAGTATGGAAATCTATCATCGAATTGACCTACATTTTATATTTAAAGTCATCAGCGGAAAGTCCTTCCAGGTCATCTTCCCAGCTGGACTTTTCCTCAACTTTTTCTTCAATATCCTTAGTTCCGGCCACGTCAAGAACCTTGCGCGCTACACGCACCGGACAGTCCGCACGCACAGCCAAAGCCACGGCATCTGAAGGGCGGGAATCGATTGCCACCAGCTCACCGTCCTTACGGACCATAATCTCGGCAAAAAAAGTGCCCTTCTCGATATCAACGATATCAACAGAAACAACTTCCCCGCCAAAAGTGGCAATAGTAGTCAAAAGCAGATCATGAGTCATAGGCCGCGGAAAAGAAACTTCATTTAGAACCAGCGATATAGCCATGGCCTCCATAGCACCTATCCAGATAGGTAGGACCATGCCCAGTTCTTCATTTTTCAATACCAGAACCGGGTTCTCGGTATCATTTTCCACCGCTAGACCGTAAACCTGCATTTCTACCATGGTTCCCCCACCTTAGCACCCACAAGGGAATGATTCTTGGCTTCAGTGATCTTCACTTTGACCAGTTTGCCTCCGAGCTTCTGCTCTTCATCATACCCTGCAAAGTGAACGTTGACCACCCGTCCGCCGGGATCTTTACCCCGCCATGACATGCCGCCAACTTCCTGTCTTTTACTGGGACGCTCCAGCAGGACCACGGTCTCACGACCTTCTAAAGCTTCTAGACTTTCTCTAGTAATACGGTTTTGTCTTTCCTGCAAGCGGGCAAGGCGCGCCTGCGCGACATCTTCGGGAACTTTCGGCGTCATTTTCACTGCCGCAACGCCCGGACGATCGGAATATTTAAAGGAAAAGCTGCTTTCATAACGCACCCTTTCCAGCATATCCATGGTCTGTTCGAAATCTTCGTCAGTCTCGCCGGGGAAGCCCACAATCAAATCCGTGGTCAGAGAAATTTCAGGACAGGCTTCTTTCAAGCCTTCCACAATTCCAAGATACCGCTCGCGATCATATTTGCGGCCCATTTTCTTCAGGATATTATCTGAACCGGACTGCACAGGAAGGTGCAGGCTGGGACAAAGATTGGGCAACTCGCCAAAGGCCTTGATCACTTCAGGAGCAATATCTTTGGGGTGAGAGGTGGTGAAACGGATGCGCTCCAGACCTTCAATAGCGGAAATTTTGTAGAGCAACTCTGCAAAGCTGATATCGTCGCCTTTTTTATCTATACCGAAGCTGTTCACATTCTGACCCAGCAAGGTAATTTCGCGGATACCGGATTTAACCAGATGCTGACATTCTTTGATAACAGCTTCCGACAAACGGGATTTCTGACGGCCACGAGTATAAGGCACGATGCAATAGGCGCAGAAGTTATCGCAGCCCTGCATGATATTTACAAAAGCCTGACCGGGAATAGTTCCGATTCCCGGAGGGATCAGGTCCAGATTGGGCTGAACTTCACCGCCCTCACGTTCCGGATAATCAACCAGAAAATCGTTAAGCACCAACCGCTTTTCATGATTGGCGGCAAGGTCTTCCAGCGCGTCCGGGGCCTGTGCAATTCCGTCACTACCGAAAACAAGGCGTACGTGCGGAAATTTCTCAAGGAACCCGTCACCTATCTGCTGGGCAACGCAACCGCCCACAGCAGCAAAACTACCGGGCTTCTTGCACAGCGGGGCCAGCCGTCCCAGCACGCTATAAACTTTCTGCTCCGGCTTTTCGCGCACGGAACAGGTGTTAAGAATAAATATATCTGCTTCAGATTCAGCAACCGCTGTCCAGCCACGGCTCTCCATGGCCCGGATCAGCCAGTCTGAATCGTGCACGTTCATCTGACATCCGAATGTTAGTACTGTAAATTTCATACCCGGCTCATACGCTATATATATATGATGGTAAAGCGTGGGAGGGGTGGTTGGGAGGGGAATTGGGGATGAGAAATGCCCTGTCGGGGAGGAAATAAAATAGCCCCCGGATTGGGGTCCGGGGGCTGTTGTGGGTATTGTGGCTAGGTTATTTTTTGCACGGAGTAGGACGCTTTTCTTTCATTGATTTGAATTCAGGATGACGATCATAAAATCCTGTAAGAGGTTCCAAATTACATAAGCATTTTGGACAAATGTTTTTATCTATTGTTCCTGAAAGAAAAACTTCCTGACATGATGGACATATAGTATCAACATATTTTGTGTTGTCCTGTTTGCATTTTGGAGTTTTGTACAGAAGGCCATTGAAATGCTACACAAAAAACGGACACCCCATTTTTAGGTTAAGCAGCTAGTTGTTGTTTATGGTAATAGTCCTGCTCAAATCGCTCCGGTGAGACATAGCCGATCCCAGCATGTCTGCGTTTCCTGTTATAAAAAATTTCAAGATAG